>JAJYXX010000066.1:0-4035 GCA_021801545.1 Chloroflexota bacterium
GAGCGGCCTGAGATAGTGCGCGCTCGCGATGCGCCACGGGCCGCCACTGCGCCCTGAGCCCGATTCCTCTTGCGCCACCTCCGACCCGCGCCCGACCGCCGCGAGGACGAGCACGAGGCCGAGAAGCGAGATCTGGTCGTCCGTCAGGCCGACCGGCTCAGCCCGAAGCCGCGCGAAGACCTCCTCGAGCGACCCCGCCTGCATGCCGAGGGCGAGCCCCGCGCCGGCGGCGGCGGTCGTGCCGATGCCACGCAAGCGGCCGAGCAGGGCCGAATCGGGTGGTCCGGCGTCAAGGTCGCCGAAGAGCGGGCGCGTCGGGCGTTGGTCGTTCGAGCCGCGACCAGCGGGCCCGACGTCGGTCGACCAGGTCAGCGCGCGGAGCACCGCCGTCCGCTCGCCGGCCGACACGACGCCAGCCAGGACGAGAGGGACGCCGCCCTCGACGAGGAGCCCGACGAGCGCTGCCAGCTCGGCGTCGAGGACCCGGGCGCGGACGAGGTCGACGATCGAGCGCAGCCCCTGCGACAGGGTCGACACGGACGAAGAGTGAGGTCCGAGCTGCACGTGTGCTCCGGCGGTGATCTGCCGATGTGCGGGGACCGGTCGAGGCCAACGACGACGAGACCCGCAGCGTATGCAGGCCGCCCGGACGCGTCAAACGCAGGCCGGCCGCCGACGCCCGCCGAACGGACTCGACCCGACGGGCCGGACGCGCATGCCACGCCTGTGGGGTGGATACTGAAGCCATGGTGACGTTGCCGCGCCTGCGGCCCGGATGCCCAGGACGGGCGCGTCCGGCGCTCGTCCGGGGGTTCGTGCCGGCGCTCGTCCGGGGGCTCCTCTTGGCGCTCGTGCTCACCATGCTCACCGCGTGCGGCAGCCCGAACGCGACCGGCGGTGCCCCGCCCCCGACCACGCCGCCAGCCGGCCCCACTGCGGCCGCTTCCGCCCCGGCCAACCCGGCCAGCAGCCCGACCACGACACCGACGGAGTCAGCCATGACGACAAGCTTCACGATCGCCAGCCCCGCGTTCGCCGATGGAACGCCGATCCCGAAGCGCCACACGTGCGACGGGGCCGACGTCTCCCCCACCCTCACCTGGGAGGGAGCGCCCGACGGCACGGCCGCCTTCGCCCTGATCGTCGACGACCCCGACGCGCCTCGCGGGACGTTCGTCCACTGGGTCGCGTTCGACATCGACGGCGTCCCCGACGGCGGGCTCGCCGAGGGGATCTCGCGCACGGCGGACGCCCCGCCCGAGGGCCGCAACGACTTCGGCCGGATCGGCTACGGCGGACCGTGCCCCCCGCCCGGCCCCACCCACCACTACCGCTTCACGCTCTACGCGCTCGACCGCCGGCTCGGCCTGCGCGGCAGCCCCACAACCGCCGACCTGCGGGCCGCAATGAGCGGCCACGTCCTCGTCGAGGCCCGCCTCGTCGGCACCTTCCGCCGCTGAGCTTCCGCCGCTGAGCTTCCGGCGCGCCCGACCGCGCGCGAGCCGGCAACGTGCCACGGCCGGCCCGACGCCGGCCGAGCTTCTCGAACGCCGGCCGGGGGCAACGGCCAGGACTGGCGCGGGGTACAAGCGCCGACGAGGACGGTCGTTGGCCCCGGATCGAGGCCACGATCAGGCGAACAGCCGCCGCTCGCGGACGACGAGGTCGAGCCACGGGCGTTCGCGGCCGATCGTCGTCGATCGACCGTGGCCGGGCAGAACGGCCAGGTCGTCGTGAAAACGCGACAACCGGACGAGCGACTCGGCCATCTGCTCGGTCGACCCGCCCGGCAAGTCGACCCGGCCCCAGCCGTTCGGGAAGAGGGTATCGCCGCTGAACAGGAGGTTCTCCTCAGCCGAGAGCAGGCAGACCGAGCCCTCGGTGTGGCCGGGGGTGTGGAGCACCTCGAGCCTGATCGAACCGAACCGGATCAGGCCGCCATCGGCCAGGTCGACCGCGGGCACCGAGGGCGGGATGTCGAACGGCGCGAAGAGCCGCTGTGGGTCGAGCAGGCGATGACGGTCGAGCGGGTGGACGGCGATCCGGGCCCCGGTGTGCTCGGCGAGGGCGGCATTGTCGCCGACGTGATCCCAGTGGCCGTGGGTTGAGATGATCAGCTTCAGGGTCCAGCCTCGGGCCGCCAGCTCGTCGACGATCCAGGCCAGCGACGGGATCGCGGTGTCGATCGCGATCGCCTCGCGGGTTACGGGGTCGGCGAGGAGGTGGACATTCGTGGCGAGGGGTCCGATGACCCGGGTCAGACGCTCCATTTGTCCATTGTCGCAGCCCGGGCCAGGACGGCGGAACCCCCCCTCTCAGGCCTCGAGCTTCGCCTTGATGCAGTCGAACGTCTGGCCGATCATCTTGTTCGCGGTTCCCTCGATCAGCCTCGCCCCGACACTGGCCAGGGTCCCGGCGATGCTCACGTCGGCCGTCCAGTCCATCGTCGTGCCGCCGCCGGCTCGATCGCTCAGGCGCATCGTCGCGGTCGCATCGACCGCGCTGCCCGACGCCTGACCATGGGCCTTGATCACAGCCTCGTTCGGCGGCGTCAGCTCGGCCATCTCGAGATCGACGACGAACCGGGCGGTGATGAACCCGACACCCACCTTCGCCCGAGCCTTGAAGTGCGTGCTGTCGATCACCTCGACCGACTCGACGCCCGGGCCGCAGCTGCCGACCTGGTTCGGGTCGAGGACGAACGCCCAGACCTTGTCGCGCGGGGCGTTGATGTCGACGGTGCCGCTGAACTTCATCGAGTCCTCCAGTGGGACGGCGTGAGACGGGGCGGAAATGGCGGTCAGGCCTGGTTCGCCGCTCAGACGCCGGCCGGCAGATACGGCGTCGGGTGCTTCATGAACCGTGTCCGGCAACCGACGCTGCAGGACGCGTAGGCGACACCGGCGTGTTCGGCCAGATGCCGAGCGTGCTCACGCTCGACCGTGCAGGCGCCGCAGTTGCTCGTGTCGCAGCCGATGCGGGTCCCCGTCAAGCCGAAGGTGTCGCGGAGCAGGTGGACGAGCAGCAGGCGCGGCTCGCCCTCCGCCTCGCGGGCCTCCCCGTTGACGGTGACACTGATGTGCTTCGTACCACGCGCACCTCCTCCGCGTCCAGTCGACGGGGACGAGTCTCTGCCACGCATCGAATCCGACGTGGCTGGAACGGTATGTGACCAGGAACAAGGCGGCCAACCGTCGAGCCCGACCAGCGCGATCTCTATCTGGCCTGAGGGACCGAATCGATGGGCGGTGGAACCGGGACGCGGCGAGGCCCAGAGGATAGGACCGGATCGGTGACTCGTCAACGAGATTCGTGGGCCGTGCGAGATTCGTGGGCCGTGTGGACCACCTTGTATATCGCAACCGACGGTGCTCACACGGGGCGCGCCGGATGAGGCCTTCACGCGTACAGGTCGTCCACGGTCCGCAGGATCACCCCGCTCGCCGACGCGCGAGCGCGGAGCCGATCGGTGAAGGCGTCGCGCGCGTAGAGAACGAGCCTCGTGTTCGGCCCGTATCCCGGCACGAAGCGAACGGTCCCCTCGAGCTGGGCAAGCGCGTCTGTGTCAACCTCGCCGTCGTGCCACGTTGCTTCACCCGCGAGTACGAGCCGCTTGCCCTCGTAGGCGACGATCTCGATCTCGCCCTGGCGCGTCCGCCGCGTCCCCGGGTATCGCTCGTCCGATACGGAGCCCCACCAGGCCCCAACCTCACCCCACGCCGGGTACTCGGCATCTCGACCGAGTGACGCCCGCACGTGCTCGCGACACGCGTCCTCGAATGCCGGCTGCGAGACAAAGTGGTCGAGCATCGGGAGCACGCGCTCTCGGAACACCTCCTTCGTGCGACGGGCCTCGAGATCGGTCAGGTTCGGACGCAGGAACCGGAACCAGAAGCGCAGATAGCTATCGGCGATTCGCCAGAGCCCCGACCGGGCGTTGTCGGGTGCGCCGTATGGACGCACGTGTTCGACCACGTGGAGACGGCGCAGCGGCGCCAGGTACGCTGGCACCGAGGTCGCCGCGAGCCCGGCCCG
>JAJYXX010000066.1:4045-4920 GCA_021801545.1 Chloroflexota bacterium
GGGCGCGTCGCGCCGCCAGCGATCGCGGCAATGATCGACAGGTAGGTGCCAGCATCGGCTCCGAGCTCCTCGCGGACGAATAGCTCCGCCTCGTCGTAGAGCACCTCGCCCTTCCGCAGAATCCGTTTCTCGATGTTCCACGCGAGCGATCGATCCGCCTCGAACTGCTCGACGTAGTAGGGAATCCCGCCCAGGATCGCCCATGCTCGGAGCTTGTCGGCCGGTGCCCAGCCAGGCACGAACTCCGCCGCATCGCGGTAGGTCAGCGGAGGGAGCTGCTCCCCCCATGTCCGACGCCCCCAGAGTGGCCCGTGGAGGACGTGCCGTTCGAACATCGCGATCTGGCTGCCGGCCAGGACGAGATAGAGCGGGAGGTCCTCACGTTTCACGTCGTCGATCGCGGCCTGGAGCAGCGATGGAAGGTCGGCATTGGACATCACGAGGTACGGGAACTCGTCGAAGACCAGCAGGAGCGGATGACCGTCGCGCTCGGCCTCGCGCGCGAGGCCGAGCAGGTACGCGATCGCCTGCGGCCAGTTCGCGAGCGGCGAGGCTGCCAGGACGGGATCCTGGCGATACGCGAGGATCCGATCGGTCAGCCCGACGAGCTGATCAGTCTCCGTCCCCCGAACGGCCTGATAGAAGACCGTTGGCTTCCCTTCGGCAAAGCGCTGGAGCAGGGTCGACTTGCCAATGCGACGACGGCCCCAAAGCAGCGCTACCTGTCGGGTGAGCCCCCATCGCTCCTCGAGCGCTTCGAGCTCATGTGCTCGGATCGATCCGGTGCGCCTCGAGCCAGCGGGTGATGGAATCGCATGTGGAGACTCGGACGGTTCACCGGAGGCGCGGTCCGGGAAGCGCCGCACCTCACACGG
>JAJYXX010000387.1 GCA_021801545.1 Chloroflexota bacterium
ACCGGCTGGCGGAAGACGAAGCCGGCCGAGCCCGACCGATGATGACGCCGCCGCTGCGCGGGAAGCGAGGGCGCGAGTGGCGGATCGGCGAACGCGTGCTCGCCGAGGCCGCGGAGGCCGAGGCCGGCCCCCAGAGCGCCGCCGGCCCCCAGAGCGCCGCCGGCCCGGCGGCCAGAGCGCGTGGTGCGCGGCGCCTCCCGGACCTCTCCGCTCTGCCGCCGCTCCTCCAGGCGACCGGCACGTTCGCGAGCCTCCGCGAGCGGCTCGGTGCGCCGAGCGCCCGGCCCACCACCGCCGGGCGCCACGTCGGGCTGGTCAATGTTCCGCACGGCGCGAAGACGTTCCTCGCCGCTGCGCTCGCCGGCGGCGCGCTCGGCGAGCGCCTCTGCTGGATCGCCCGGGACGCCGAGATCGGCGATCGGGTCGCCGAGGAACTCCAGGCGTGGCTTGGCGATCGCGACGCGGTCGCCGTCCTCGAGCCGCGGACGGCCCTCGCCTACGAACGAAGCGAGCTCGTCGCCGACGAGACCGCCGCCCGGGTCGCGGCCCTGGCGGCCTGGCGGGGCGGCCGGGCCCGGATCCTCGTCGCCAGCGTCCAGGCACTGCTCCAGCACACGATCGATCCGGCTGACCTGCCGGCCGAGCCACCGACGCTGCGGGTCGGTTCGCGGATCACGCCCGATGCGCTCCTGCGCGAGCTGCTCCGGCTCGGCTACGTGCCGGCGATTGAGGTCGCCGGGCGGGGCGAGTTCGCCAGGCGCGGTGGGATCGTCGACTGCTTCCCGCCGAGCGGCGAGCTCCCCGTCCGGGTGGAGTTCTTCGGCGACGAGATCGACTCGCTCCGGAGCTTCGACCCGACCGACCAGCGGGCGACCGGGCCGCTCGAGGCGGTCGCCCTCCTCCCGGCCAGCGAGTTCCTCGTCCCGTCGGCCGGCATCGCGACCCTCCATGCCCGGCTCGGGCGGACGGCGGGACGGCTCTCCGAGCGGCTCGCCGGCGATCTGCGACGGTTCGAGGAGGGAGCACGGGCGCCCGGCTCGGCGCCCACGCCGGGCGCACCCGCGCCCCTCGCGCCCGCCCCGCCCACCGGCGCTCGTGCGCCCGCCGAGCCCACGCGCGCCCTCGACATCGGTGACGCGGCCGAGGTCTGGGCGCCGATCCTCGCCCCGGCGACCGGCCTCGACCACCTCGAGCCGGGGACGCTGCTCGTCCTCGACGAGCCGGGCGATCTCGCCGAGACGGCCGAGTTCCTCTGGCGCCAGGCCGAGGAGCGGGGGGCCGAGCTGGCCGCTGCCGGGGAGTTGCCGCCGGGCTGGCCACCGACGTACCTCGGGCCACGAGACTGGTCGGTGCGTCTCCGCGCCGCCCGGACGCTCGAGCTCACGTGGGAGTCGGAGGCGCCGGCCGCGATCGCCGCGGGCGGGCTGAGCTCGGGTGATCCGTTCGGCTGGCGGGAGCCCGGGCTGCCGCCCGGCCGTACCGCCAGGCTGGCCGAGGCGGTGGAGGCCTGGCAGGCAGACGGTGCCCGGATCGTCCTCACCTCCGACCAGGCGGCGCGCCTGGCGGAGATCCTCACCGAGGCCGGTCACCCGGTCGCGATCGTCTCGCGCCTCGCCGACCCCCCGCCGCCCGGCGCCGTCGCGCTCGTCGAACGGAGCCTGAACGGGGGATTCGCCGGCGGCCCGGACGGCCTCGTCGTCGTCACCGACCGTGAGCTGTTCGGCTCGGTCCGCGTCCGGCGGCCGAAGGCTCTTCGGCGCGTCGTTCCGCGCGACATCCTCGAACGCCTCACCCCGGGTGATCTCGTCGTCCACATCGACCACGGGATCGCGCGCTACGAGCGGATGATCCGCCGGAGCAGCGGCGCCGGGGACGAGCGCGACTACCTCGAGCTCTCGTTCGCGGGCGGCGACCGGATCTTCGTCCCGGTCGAGCAGATCGGTCGCGTGTCGCGCTATTCGGGAGGCGAGCACCCGAGCCTCTCCCGGCTCGGCGGCGGCGAGTGGCTGCGCACGAAGGCCCGCGTCAAGCGGGCCGTCGACGAGCTGGCCGAGGAGCTTCTGGCGCTCTACGCGGCGCGCGCCGCGGCCGAGGGCCACGCCTTCGCCCCGGACACCCCCTGGCAGCAGGAGCTCGAGGCGTCGTTCCCGTACGAAGAGACGGTCGACCAGCTCCGTGCCGTGGCCGAGGCGAAGCTCGACATGGAGTCGCCCCGGCCGATGGATCGGCTCGTCGTCGGCGACGTCGGGTACGGCAAGACCGAGGTCGCCCTGCGAGCCGCCTTCAAGGCGATCCAGGACGGGCGCCAGGTCGCCGTCCTCGTGCCGACGACCGTCCTCGCCGCTCAGCACGCTGCAACGTTCTCGCAGCGCTTCGCGGCGTTCCCGATCACGGTCCGGTTGCTGTCACGGTTCGTGGCGCCTCGCGACCAGGCGGCCACCATCGCCGGGCTCGCGAGTGGCTCGGTCGACCTCGTCATCGGCACCCACCGGCTCCTCTCGCGGGACGTCCGCTTCCGCGACCTCGGGCTCGTCGTCGTCGACGAGGAGCAGCGCTTCGGGGTCGCGGCCAAGGAGCGCCTGAAGCGGCTCCGCCGCGAGGTCGACGTCATCACCCTCTCGGCCACCCCCATCCCGCGGACGCTCAACCTGGCGCTGGCCGGGGTCCGCGACCTGAGCGTCATCGAGACGCCGCCGGAGGACCGGCTGCCGATCCAGACCCGGGTCGCCGAGGCCTCGGCCGGCCTCGTGCGCGACGCGATCCTGCGCGAGCTCGACCGCGGCGGCCAGGTCTTCTTCGTCCACAACCGGGTCGAGACGATCGAGGCCCAGGCCGAGCAGCTCCGGGCGATGCTGCCCGGGGTGCGGATCGTCGTCGGCCACGGCCAGATGCCCGAGGGTCTGCTCGAGCAGGTGATGGTCGCCTTCGCAAGCGGGGAGGCGGACGTCCTCGTGTGCACGACGATCATCGAGTCCGGGCTCGACATCCCGAACGCGAACACGATCGTCATCGACCGCGCCGACACGCTCGGGCTCGCCCAGCTCTACCAGCTGCGCGGACGCGTCGGGCGCTCGTCCCGCCGGGCCTACGCGTACCTCCTCTACCGGCGCCGGGAGCGCCTCTCCGACGAGGCGCGCAAGCGGCTCCAGGCGATCTTCAACGCATCCGAGCTCGGGGCTGGGTTCCAGATCGCCCTCTCCGACCTGGAGATCCGGGGCGCCGGCAACATCCTCGGCGGCGAACAGTCGGGTCACATGGCGGCCGTCGGGTTCGATCTCTACTCGCGCCTCCTCGCCGATGCGGTCGAGGAGCAGAAGGCGCGCCGCGAGCAGCGCGAGCCGCGGATCGAGAAGCCGCAGGCCGTCGTCGACCTGCCGATCGACGCCCACCTGCCCGACGACTACGTCCCCGACGAGGCCCAGAAGCTCGAGCTCTACCGCCGCCTCGCCCGCGCACGGACCGCCGGCGACGTCGCCGCCTTCCGCCAGGAGCTCGCCGATCGCTTCGGGCCGCTGCCGCCGCCGGTCGTCCGGCTCGCGGAGGTGGCCGACCTGCGCCTGGCGGCCGAATCGGCCGGCGTCTCGGCGATCTCGCGCGAGGAGGGCCAGCTCGTCGTCCGCTTCGGGGCCAGGCTGACGCGAGCGACCGCGATGCGCCTGCTGGCGCCGGGTGCCGGGGGAGCGGGGCTCCCGGGCATCCGCCCGTCGGAGGTCACCTTCGCGTCCAACCAGGTCCGCATCCGGCTGCCACGCGACCCGCGGGCAGCCTGGACGCTGACCCAGGCGATCGTGGCGCGCCTCAAGGTCGGCGACGTGTCCGTCCCGGCCGGGCAGTGACGATGGTGCTGACGGTCCGCATCGGCCCGACCGCTGCGCTCTCGGATGTCGAGCTGGACGCCCTGCGCGCGCTGTTTGGGGCCGCGTGGCCCGACGGCCGGTTCACACGGCTGGACTTTGAGCACGCGCTCGGCGGGGTTCACTTCCTGGTCGAGGACGGGGGCGAGATCCGATCGCACGCGTCGGTCGTCGAGCGCGAGCTCGACGCGGACGGCCGGCGCCTCCGAACCGGCTACGTCGAGGCGGTGGCGACGTGGCCGGCTCACGAGCGCCGTGGCCACGCGTCGGCCGCGATGCGCGCTGCGGCCGAGCACATCCGGGCGCACTTCGAGCTCGGCGCCCTCTCGACCGGGTCGGCGCCGTTCTACGTACGGCTCGGCTGGCTCTCTCTATGAAGACGGGCCGACGTTCGTCCGGACCGCTCATGGCCTCCTCCGGACGCGCGACGACGACGGCGCCGTTCTCATCCTTCCCACACCGACCTCGCCGGCGCTCGACCTGTCGGGCCCGATCGCCTGCGACTGGCGGCCTGGCGACGTCTGGTAGGCGGATCGGGCATGCGGCGCGGGGGAAGCACGGCAATGAATGCGTTGCGAGCGGACACCGACTCTCGGAGCGGCCTGTTGCGCGCTGGGCGGGCCGTCGCCACGTGCATGACGAACGGTCGCCCAAACCATCGGTTCGCGCGGGACAGCGTCGTGGTCCGAGATCTCCGCGAGGCGGCGGAGCGACTCTCCGGAGATCGGTGACGGCTACCGCCTGGTGAGGTCACACTGGCAAACGAGGCCGTCACCTCCCGCTACACCTGGCGACCAACGGCACTTGGCGGGAGCCGGCCGAGGCGGCGATGCTCCCTGACGGCGCGCGGGGCGACGACGCGCGGCCCAAGCCCTGGCCGCCGGGACTGCGCTAAGTGCTCTACCTCGGATATTCGGTGATGTATTCACGCTGCCTCCGGGAGGGCTTCGCCGGACCTGAGGTCGAGGCGTCGAAGCAGGGCGATGAGGTCGGCCCGGGTGAACTTCCACTCGAACGG
>JAJYXX010000234.1 GCA_021801545.1 Chloroflexota bacterium
GGGTCTACATCGAGATCAAGCGGGACGCGAACCCGCACAAGGTGCTGAACAACCTCTTCAAGCACACCCCGATGCAGACGGCGTTCAACCTCAACATGCTCGCCCTCGTCGACGGCCAGCCGCAGACGCTGCCGCTCAAGGCCGTCCTCCAGCACTACGTCGACTACCGGCGCGAGATCGTCCGGCGACGAACCGAGTTCGACCTCGACAAGGCGCGCGCCCGGGCCCACATCCTCGAGGGCCTGAAGATCGCCCTCGACAACCTCGACGCGGTGATCCGCACGATCCGCGAGTCGGCCGACGTCGATCGGGCGCGGACGAACCTGATGACCCGCTTCGACCTCTCCGAGCTGCAGGCCCAAGCGATCCTCGACATGCGCCTCGCCCGCCTGGCGGCCCTCGAGCGCCAGAAGATCGAAGACGAGTACCTCTCGGTGATCAAGCTGATCGCGGAGCTCGAGGACATCCTGGCCAATCCCGGCCGGGTGCTCGGGATCATCAAGGACGAGCTCGGGGAGCTGAAACGCAAGTACGCCGGCGAGCGGCGGACCCGCGTCGTCGACGACTCGAGCCGCGAGATGACCGACGAGGACCTGATCGCCGACGAGGACGTCGTGATCACGATCAGCCGGCGCGGCTATATCAAGCGCCAGCCGGTCGCGACGTACCGGCGCCAGCATCGCGGCGGCAAGGGGATCATCGGCCACGTCACCCGCGAGGAGGACGCGGTCGAGCACCTCCTCGTCGCGAACACCCACGACTGGGCGCTCTTCTTCACGAATCGCGGCCGGGTCTTCAGCGCCAAGGTCCACACGATCCCCGACGCGAGCCGCCAGGCGAAGGGGATCGCGATCATCAACCTGCCGGGCGTCCAGGTGGAACCGGGCGAGGTCCCGATGGCGACGATCACGATGCCCGACTTCTCGGCCGGGCGGTACCTCGTCATGGCGACACGGGGCGGGATCATCAAGAAGACCGCCCTCGAGCAGTTCGAGAAGGTCCGCTCGAGCGGCATCCGGGCGATCACGCTCGCCGATGACGACGAGCTCGCCTGGGTCGACGTCTCGACCGGCGGGGATGACATCATCCTTGCCACGGCCCAAGGCAAGCTCGCCCGGTTCGCCGAGTCCGAAGTCCGGCCGATGGGCCGCGACGCGGCCGGCGTCATCGGCATCCGGCTCGCCCGTGAGGGCGACGCCGTCGTCTCGATGTCGGTCGTCCAGCCCGGCGCCGACCTCCTCGTCCTCAGCGAGACCGGCTACGGCAAGCGCGTCCCGCTCGCCGAGTTCCGACGCAAGCACCGGGGCGGCCAGGGCGTTCAGCTGATCGCCCTCGAAGGACGCAAGACGGGCGCGGTCGCCGCGGTCCAGCAGGTGACCGAGGCCGACGAGGAGCTCCTCCTCATCTCGGCCGGCGGCCAGGTCGTCCGAACCGACACGAACTCGATCAATCGCTACTCGCCCGCCGCCCGCGGCGTCATCGTCATGCGCCTCAACGAGGGTGACCGGGTCGTCGGCATCGCGGCCTTCCGGACGGGGCTGGCGGAGCGGAGTGCCATCGGCGACAATGGCGACCCGGCCCGCGATCCTGCCGACGGACCGGAGGGGCAGCCACTCGCGTGATGCCGTTCGGCGACCGGGAGAACTCTGTGTACGCGGACCATTTCGAGCTCTACACGGGCAACGCGAACCCGGAACTCGCCCGGAAGATCTGCCGGTATCTCGGGGTCGAGCTCGGGCGGGCCGAGGTGTTCCAGTTCGCGAACGAGAACATCTTCGTCAAGATCCTCGACAACGTCCGCGAGAAGGACGTCTTCCTCGTCCAGCCGACCTGCCGCCCGGTCAACCAGTCGATCATGGAGCTGCTGATCCTGATCGATGCCTTCAAGCGGGCGAGCGCCGGCCGGATCACCGCCGTCGTCCCCTACTACGCGTACGGGCGCTCGGACAAGAAGGACCAGCCGCGGGTCCCGATCACGGCCCGTCTCGTGGCCGACATGATCACCGTCGCCGGGGCCGACCGGTTGCTCACGATGGACCTCCACCAGGGCCAGATCCAGGGCTTCTTCAACATCCCGGTCGACGAGTTGACGGCCGTCCACCTCCTGTCGAACTACTTCCGCCACAAGCAGCTCGAGGACATCGTCGTCGTCACCGACCTCGGCTTCGCCAAGCGCGCCCGGACGTTCGCCGAGCTGATGAACGCACCGCTGGCGATCATCGAGAAGCGCCGGATCGGGAACCTCGACCGGGCCGAGCTGATGAACGTCATCGGCGAGGTGCGCGGGCGGCGGGCGATCATCGTCGACGACGAGGTCGACACCGCCGGCACGCTGATGGAGACGGTCCGGGCGCTCGAGCGCGAGGAGGTCGGCGAGATCTACGCCTGCGCCACCCACGGTGTCCTCTCCGATCCGGCGATCGACCGGATCCGCGACTCGAACCTGCTCGAGGTCGTCCTGACCGACTCGATCCCGCTCCCGCCGGCGAAGCGCCTGGCGAAGATCACGACCCTCTCGGTCGCGCCGCTGATCGGCGAGGCGATCCGGCGGATCCACCGCGGTGAGTCGGTCGGGGCGCTCTTCAGCAGCGAGGTGTCGTTCACCCAGGAGATGATCCTCTGGGAGGACGGCGTCGCCCGGACGCTCGACGTCCGCGGTGACGACCCGGACGAGAGTACCGGCCCGGGCGGCGGCTTCCACGACCCGGATCCCGATGAACGGGATCGCAGCCCGACACCCGAGGCGGAGCTCGCCTCGGGCCATCCAGGAGACCGATGAGCCTGCAGCTCTACCGCCCCGACGGCAAGGGCGGCCTCGAACCCCGACCCGTCCTCGAGAAAGACTGGCGCCACCAGCTTCGTTCGCCGCGCTGGGGCTCGGCCCGCCGGACCGGCCGGCCCCCCGAGCTGGCCAACCCGGAGATGAACCCGACCTCGACGCTCCGCTCGGTCGCCTTCTGGCTCGGGTTGGCGATCCTGACGTTCGTGTTGCTCGTCGCGGGCTACGGCAGCGGCTTCTGGGGCTGAGTTGACCGCGGCGGGAGACCGCGGGCGGACCCGCACCGGACACGGCCTGAAGCGGGCCGGCGGCTCCGGACTACGGGGACGGTGAGCGCTCCGCGCGCGACCAGAAGCACCCACAGCACGCGGACCGCCCTCGGTCGACCGGGGTGGGCGGATCCGGCAGGGTGGGCTGACTCTGACCGGCCGCGGGACGCTTCACCGGTCGTTCCTTGCCGGGTCCTCCGGGCCATCCCGGGCGGCTATTCGAGCCCCACCGCCTATACTGACTGCCCATGCTTGGTTTCTTGAACCGGTTCGTCGACTCGAACGAGCGCGAACTGAAACGCATCCAACCCTTCGTCGACCGGATCAACGAGCTCGAGGCGGAGTTCGAGGCGCTCTCCGACGCGGAGATCCGGACCCGGATCTCCGAGATCCGCGAGGAGATCCACGGGGCCGCCACCCCGGACGAGCCCGACGAGGACGAGTTCGAGCACCCCGATCTCGAGCGCCGGCGCGAGCTGGCCAAGGCGCGCCACAAGCGCGAGCTCGAGCGGACCCAGAAGGCCCTCGACGAGGTCCTCCCCGAGGTCTTCGCGGCGGCCCGCGAGGCGATGAAGCGCACCCTCGGGATGCGCCACTTCGACGTCCAGCTCGTCGGCGGCGTCGTCCTCCACCAGGGCAAGATCGCCGAGATGAAGACCGGCGAGGGCAAGACGCTCGTCGCCCCACTGGCCGCGATCCTCAACTCGCTCACCGGCCGGGGCGTCCACATCGTCACCGTCAACGACTACCTCGCCCGGCGCGACCCGCAGTGGATGGGTCCGATCTACCACTTCCTGGGCGTCAGCGTCGGGATGATCACCCACGACGCCTCGTTCGTCTTCGAGCCCGGCTATCCGACCACCGACGAGCGGCTCATCAACCTCCGGCCGTGCACCCGCCAGGAAGCGTACGCGGCCGACGTCACGTACGGCACGAACAACGAGTTCGGGTTCGACTACCTGCGCGACAACATGGTCACCGAGCTCGATCAGCGGGTCCAGCGCGAGCGCGCCTTCGGCATCGTCGACGAGGTCGACAACATCCTCATCGACGAGGCCCGGACACCGCTCATCATCAGCGGCCAGGCGGAGGAGTCGGCGGACAAGTACTACTCGTTCGCCCGGCTCGTGCCCCGCCTCCGGCCCCGCCCCGAGGGCGCGGAGGAGGGCGGGGACTACTTCATCGACCTGAAGGACAAGGCCGTCTCGCCCACCGAGGAAGGGGTGGCCAGGATGGAGCAGTGGCTCGGTGTCCCGAACCTCTACGACGCCGACCCGACGCTCGCCCGCCACTTCGAGCAGGCACTCCGCGCCCACGCCCTCTACAAGCGCGACCGGGACTACATCGTCAAGGACGGCGAGATCATCATCGTCGACGAGTTCACCGGCCGCCAGATGCCCGGCCGGCGCTGGAGCGAGGGGCTCCACCAGGCGATCGAGGCGAAGGAGGGACTGCGCGTCCAGCGCGAGTCGGTGACCCTGGCCACGATCACGTTCCAGAACTACTTCCGCCTCTACGACAAGCTGGCCGGCATGACCGGCACGGCGATGACGGAGGCCGAGGAGTTCCACAAGATCTACGGCCTCGAGGTCGTCGCGATCCCGACCCACCGGCCGATGATCCGGGAGGACGACCCGGACCTCGTCTACCGCAACGAGAAGGGCAAGTTCGAGGCGCTCATCGACGAGATCGTCGAGATGCAGGAGGCCGGCCGGCCGGTCCTGGTGGGCACCGTCTCGGTCGAGAAGTCCGAGATCCTGTCCGACATGCTCAAGCGG
>JAJYXX010000224.1 GCA_021801545.1 Chloroflexota bacterium
TGACGGTCAGTTGTGCCGCCACGAGCGCAGCCGCGGCTGCCAGCGCGAATAGACGAGCGAGCGTACGCATTCCTTCCTCCTTGCCCCGTGCTTCCTCCGCCGGTGCGGAGCTGGCGCCCTGATACCTGAGAGCCGGTGCCGAGCGAGGTTTCGCCCAGCACAGAGCAACGGTGGGACTCCGATCGATCACCCCCTCTCGTCGCGTCCGTGCCGGCGGGCTCGCTGGACGACGGCAACACGCCCGATGCGGGCGCGGGTGTCGCGAGGAAGCTCGGCAGGGAACCTGTCATGCCGGCGACGGCATACGCCCTCGTATCCCGGAGACGTTTACGGGGCGGAGCGTTGGGCTCGCCGATTAACCGCCGATTTCGTGCCGGTTAAACCCATCCTCCCCGCCTCCCTTGTTCAAAGACGCCGTCGAACGGCTCGCTGCCGGCCGCCGGTTGCGGCGCATCATCGGCCGGAGGGTAAGGAGCGTCATCGTTCAGCTGCGCCACTCTTCCGTGCCCAGCGCGTTGGCCCAGAGCGGCCGCCGGAACCGCCCGACCGGCACCGGCCCAGAGCTCTCCGCCGGGCAGCCGTGGTCGCGGCTCGTCCGCGGGTACACTGCGGATCACCCGACCATCACCGCTGTACGACACGCCGAGACCCGCTCATGAGCCACCCAACGAGGCTCGACCAATGCGCGCCGATGCGCCGCGGAGGCCTTGACTCCGGACCACGGACCGACCGCAGGCGAGCGGTCGAGGCTGCCTTCGCCCGAGTGGCCGAACTCGCGGAGGCGGATGATGCCTGAGCTCCCGGAGGTCGAGACGGTCGCCCGCGACCTGCGCGGGCTCATCGGGGGCGCCACGATCGCGGACGCACGGTGCTCGTGGCCGCGGACGCTACGCGGCGAGGACCCGGTGGCGTTCGCCGCGGCGGTGACCGGGCGCCGCATCATGGCCGTCGGGCGTCGGGCCAAGCTCGTCGTGGTGGAGCTGTCCGGCGGGCTGCTCCTGACGATCCACCTCAAGATGACCGGCCAGCTGTTCGTGGTGCCGGGCGGCGCCCCCGAGGACCCGTACGTCCGGCTGGTCCTCGTGCTCGACGACGGCCGCGAGATCCGCTTCCGCGACATCCGGAAGTTCGGCCGGGTGGGCCTCGAGCTCGCCGGACCGGCCGCCTTCGAGGGGTTTGGCCCGGAGCCGCTCGACCCGGCGTTCACCGTTCGGGTCTTCCGCGCCCGCCTTCGCGCCCGGCGGGGGAGGCTCAAGTCGCTGCTGGTCGATCAGTCGTTCGTCGCCGGGATCGGCAACATCTACGCCGACGAGGCGCTCTGGGGGGCGCGGCTGCACCCGCTCCGATCGGCCGCGTCGCTGCGTCCGGCCGACGAGCGGCGCCTGTACACGGCGGTCCGCGAGATCCTCGCCGAGGCCGTCGCGCGGCGGGGGAGCTCGATCGACGACTACACCGCGCCCGAGGGCGACGGTTCGATGCAGGAGCGGCTCGCGGTCTACCAGCGCACCGGCCAGCCCTGCCTGCGCTGCGGGCGGCCGATCCGCCGGCTGGTCATCGGTGCCCGGGCGACCCACTTCTGCTCATGGTGCCAGCGCCTGCCGCGTGCCGATCGAGCCGCGGCGCGGGCGATCCTCGCCGGGATGACCGGCGGCCGGATGCCGGCCCGCCGTGGGCCACGCTGGACGGAGCTCGGCGCGGAGGAGGCGCTCGGCCTGACGGCCCCGGAAGCGGACGCTGCGCGGGCGCGGGCGGAGCGACTGCGCCGGGCCGCCGCGACGCGTCGGGCGATGGCCCGGGCGTCGGGGGCGGGCTGAGCCGTGTCGATCCTGCGGTTTTCGGGCGTCGTGCGCGAGATCGGGACGTTCGTCATCCTCGATCGGATCGACGCCTCGATCGCGGCCGGTGACCGGATCGGGCTCGTCGGTCCGAACGGGGCGGGCAAGACGACCCTCCTCCGGCTCGCGGCCGGGGTAGACGAGCTGGATCGCGGCGTCGTTCAGCGGCGGCGCGGTCTGACGATCGGGCTCCTCTCGCAGGAGGCCCATTTCGACCCGGTCTTCATGGCCGCCCCCAACCTGCGGACGGCCGTTCGGAGCGGCGCGGGCGCGCTCGAGCACCTCGAGGCCGAGCTCGCCGAGCTCGAACGCGCGCACCGGGTCACCGAGCCGCGCTACGAGGAGCTCCAGCATCGGTTCGAGACGCTCGGCGGCTACAGTCTCGATCAGCGGGTCGAGGAAGCGCTCTCCGGACTTGGCTTCGCCCGGACGGACTGGGGGCGTCCGCCCAGCTCGCTCTCGGGCGGCGAGCAGACGCGCGCCGCGCTCGCCCGGCTCCTGATCTCCGACCCGGACCTTCTCCTCCTCGACGAACCGACGAACCACCTCGATCTCGATGCCCTCGAGTGGACCGAGGAGCACGTTCGGCGGCGGACGGGCGCGCTCCTTGTGGCCTCCCACGACCGGGCGTTCCTCGACGCGACCGTGAACCGGATCTGGGAGCTCCGCGACCGGCGGTTGACCGTCTTCCGTGGTGATTACTCGGCCTACCACCGCCAGCGCGTCGAGCGTGACGAGCGGGCGGCGAAGGAGGGTGCCTCGCACGCCGAGCGGATCGCCCACGAGCAGGAGCTGATCCAACGCTATCGGAGCCACCGGAACTACACGAAGATGCACGAGCACGAGGCGCGCCTCGCCCGGCTCACCGCCGAGCAGGTCGAGACGCCGAAGGCCCGGCGTCGGCTCGCCCTGCCGACGAGCGCGCTGACCGGCGTCGGGCCGGCGCGCTCGGGGACGGTCGTCGTCCAGATCGAGGACCTCGTCGTCGGTTACCCGGTTCGGGCGACGGTCGGCGCGGCGGCTGCCACACCGGCTGACACGCCGGTCGTCGGAGGCCCCGATCCGCGAGACACCGACAGGACGCCCGGCGGTCCGGTCCGGGTGGCCCGCGCGCCATGGCTCGTCGCCCAGCGGGGCGAGCGGATCGGGATCGTGGGACCGAACGGGGCGGGCAAGACGACGCTCCTGCGGACGATCGCCGGCGACCTCGCCCCGCTCGACGGGCGGCTCGTCCTCGGCAGCGGCGTCCAGATCGGCTACCTCGCCCAGCTGCGCGGCGCCGCGATCCCGGGCACGACCGTACTCGACGCGCTGACGAGCGCGCTGCCGATCACCCAGGGCGAGGCGAGGAGCTACCTCGCCCGGTTCCTCTTCCGTGGCGACGGCATCCTCAAGGAGGTGCGGATGCTCTCCGGCGGCGAGCGCTCGCGGCTCGAGCTGGCGCTGCTCGGGATTCTGCCCTCGAACCTGCTCCTGCTCGACGAGCCGACGAACCACCTCGACATCGAGGCCCGCGAGGCGCTCGAGGCGTTCCTGCGCGACTCCGGGGCGACCGTCCTCGTCGTCAGCCACGACCGGCGCCTGCTCGAAACGCTGTGTGACCGGCTGTGGGTCGTCGACGGCGGTCTCGCCGCGCCGTTCGACGGCGGCTACCGTGCCTGGCGCACCGCGCTCGCAGAGGGCTGGACGGTCGCCGGCGCGGTCGCAGCCGAGGCGCAGCGGCTGCACGGGGACCGGGCGGTCGGCGGGGCGGCCCGCGGCACGGCGGCCGCGGTAGCCCCCTCCGCCGGGGCTCGAACGCCCGCGGCAGCCTCCTCCGGAACCGACCGTCCCCGCGCCGCATCCCGTCCCCGCGGCGGCTCGAAGCCGAAGCTCTCGAAGGACGCCTACCGGCGCCAGAAGGCCGTCGTCGACGCCGACCTCGCCCGGCTCGGCCTGCGCAAGAGCCATCTCGAGCTGGCCCTGGCGAGCCCGTCGGTGGCGGCGAACTTCGTCGAGCTACGCCGTGTCACGAGCGAGCTGGCCGACGTCGAGCGGACACTCGCCGCCGCCGAGAAGGCGTGGCTCGAGCTCGAGGAGCGCGCGCCGTGACAGCCGACCGGATGGTGGCTCGCCGGCCCCTGCGGATCGGCCTGACCGGGCCGATCGGGTGCGGGAAGTCGACCGTCGCCCGCTGGCTCGCCGCCCGCGGGGCGGCCGTCGTCGATGCCGACGCGCTGGCGCGGGAGGTGACCCGGCCGGGCGAGCCGGCTCTCGAGGCGATCGTCGCCCGCTTCGGCGATCGGTTCCGGCGGCTCGACGGCTCACTCGACCGAGCGGCCCTCGGTCGGCTCGTCTTCGCGGATCCGGGCGCGCTCGCCGACCTCGAGGCGATCGTCCACCCGGCCGTCCGACCGCGGCTCGTGGCGGCCGTCGCCGCAGCCGAGGCGGCCGGTGCGCCGGTCGTCGTGATCGAGGCGATCAAGCTCGTCGAGGCCGGCTATGGCCGCGAATGCGACGAGATCTGGCTCGTCACCTGCTCGCCCGAGGAGCAACGGGCGCGGCTCGTCGGGCGGGGAATGGTGGCTGCGGCTGCGGAGCAGCGGATCGCGTCCCAGGGCGACCTGGTCGAGCGGCTGGGGAGCGCCGCGACCCGGCTGATCGACACGAGCGGTCCGTCCGACGAGGCGGAACGCAGGGTTGCCGCGGCTCTCGCGGACGCGCTGCGCCGGCACCGTCGCAGCGCGTCGTCCGGCCCCGGGTCCCGCGGCCCCGGGTCCCGCGGCCCCGCGTCGTTCGACCCCGGGTCGCCCCGCGCCGGCCCGTCGGGCCCCGAGCCACGGTCGTAGAACGTTCGTTCTGTTGCAGTCGGCGCGTGTATCCTTCGGCTACGGATGTCCGACTTCAAGCTCGTCGCCCCCTTCCAACCGACCGGCGACCAGCCCCAGGCGATCGAGAAGCTTGCCCATGGGCTGGCCCGCGGGATGCGTCATCAGACGCTCCTCGGCGTC
>JAJYXX010000168.1 GCA_021801545.1 Chloroflexota bacterium
CCACCGCCCAGCGCGTCGACCTCGAGACCGGAGTCGTCGGCGAGCGTCGGGAGGCCCGACAGCCGGGCGTAGGCGCGCGCCTTCAGCCGGGCGTTCGCGGCGAACGAGGCGCCGTGCTCGTCGACCTCGTCGAGGATTCCGAGCTCGTCGAGCGAGACGAGTTCGGCCCGGGCAGGCCGGAGCAACTCCCGGAGTTCGCGGAGCTTGTGGCCCGACCGGGTGGCGACGAGGATCCGCGGGCGGGTCACGCTCACCGGCAGATGTGCGCGCGCGGGCACGGCTCCACCCGGCGCCGATCTGCCGCCCTCACCGCCGCACGGTCGCGAGCGCCTCCGCCTGGGCGGCGAACAGCTGCTCGAGTCCCTTGTTCGCGAGATCGAGCAGACGATCGACGGCCGCCCGATCAAACGGCTTGCCCTCCGCCGTCCCCTGGAGCTCGATGTAGGTCCCGGCATCGGTGCCGACGACGTTGAAGTCGACCTCCGCCCGCGAGTCCTCTGAGTAGTCGAGATCAAGGTAGGTGGCCCCCTCGACGATCCCGACGCTGACCGCGGCGACGTGACCGATGATCGCCCGCTCCATCCCGTACGAGATGAGCGCGGCGGCGAGCGCCACGTACCCGCCCGTGATCGAGGCGGTCCGGGTGCCCCCGTCCGCCTGCAGGACGTCGCAGTCGATCGCGATCGTCCGCTCGCCCAGCTTCGCCAGGTCGACGACACCGCGCAACGAACGGCCGATCAGTCGCTGGATCTCGTGGGTCCGGCCACCGATCCGTCCCCGGACCGACTCGCGATCGGTACGCTCGGCGGTCGCCCGCGGCAGCATCGAGTACTCGGCCGTCACCCAGCCGGTCCCCTTGCCGCGCAGGTGGGGCGGGATCCGGTCGAGGATCGAGGCGGCACAGAGGACCTCCGTGTCGCCGACGCGGATGAGGCACGAGCCCTCGGCCCACTTCTGAACGCCCAGGGTGAACGACACCGGGCGGAGCTGGTGCGGCAGGCGGCCGTCGGCGCGGACCAGAAGGGGGGCGTTCCCGATCGTCATCGTGTCGTCTCCTCGGGCGCCGTCGCAGCGCCAGTGGGGCGGGATTCCTCTGCCTTGGCGGCGTCCCACAACAGGTCGAGCGCGTCGAAGTCGAGATCGCGGAGCGCGATGCCCCGCTCCGCCGCCTGGCGCTCGACGCTCCGGAAGCGGCGACGGAACTTGGCGTTCGCGGCCCGCAGCGCGGCCTCCGCCTCGATCCCGTGGCGGCGGGCGAGATTGACGGTGACCATCAGCAGGTCACCGAGCTCCTCGCGCCGCTCGGCGTGGGTCTCGGCCCGGAGCAGCTCGTCGAGCTCCTCGCGAACCTTGTCGACGATCCCCTCGATCGTCGGCCAGTCGTAGCCGAGGGCCGCCGCCCGCTCCTGCATCTCCTGGCTCGCGGCCAGGGCGGGCATCGCGGCGCTGATCCCGTCGAGCGCGCTCTTCGGCGGGGTGGCCGTCCCCGCTTCGTCGGCCGCCGCCTGCGCTGCCTCGACGGCCGTCGCCTCCGCCCGCTCGGCCGCCTTGATCCGCTCCCACTGGCGATTCACGTCGGCCGCCGTCCGGGCGACCGCATCGCCGAAGACGTGGGGGTGGCGGCGGACGATCTTCGAGCCGATCGCCGCCTGGACGTCGGCCAGGTCGAAGACGCCCGCCTCGGCGGCCAGCTGGGCGTGGAGCACGACCTGGAGC
This sequence comes from Chloroflexota bacterium, assembly GCA_021801545.1. Taxonomy (GTDB): domain Bacteria; phylum Chloroflexota; class Limnocylindria; order Limnocylindrales; family CSP1-4; genus JAKAHU01. The sequence continues at coordinate 1,717 of JAJYXX010000168.1, forward strand.
AGGAGATCGCCGAGCTCACCGGCGAGCGCCGGCGTCGCCCCGACCTCGAGCGCGTCGTAGACCTCGTACGACTCCTCGAGCAGGTGCTTGCGAAGCGATTCGTGCGTCTGCTCGCGGTCCCACGGGCATCCGTCCGGCTGGCGCAGCCGGTTCGAGATCCAGGGCAGCGCCCAGGGGCTGGCAGAGGCGACGACGGGCGAGGCGGGACCGAGATAGAGCGGCGTCCGGAGATCAGCCTCGACGAGCTCGCCGACGGTCGTGCCCTCTACCCGGCCGCACCGCCCGACCGGGTGGTCGGCCGGGTAGAGCCGTCGCAGGAGCGAGAGCGGCTCGCGGCCGGCTGGCCCGTGACGACCGGGAAGCGGCGACCTCGCCTCCCCCGGCTCGCCGGCATCCGCGATCGGCCCGGCGCCGCCGGCCACCTCGGCCCGGAGCGTCGCGAGCGGCACGAGGAGCAGCGGCCGGGACGGTTCGAGCGGGGTCGCGACGATCCGCTCGGCGGCGACGACCTGGAGGCCGGCCGCGAGGTCGAGCCCCCAGCGGGCCCGCGCCTCCGCTACGAGCGCATCGAGCACGTCGGCCGCATCCCCTCCTACTGCGTCGCGGCCGGGGGCGTGCCGGTACGCTCGATCATGGCGGCGGCCTTCTGGGTCGCGTACCAGTTCTTGAACGCCTGGGCCTTCAGCGTCGCGAGCTGTTCGCCGTCGGGTGTCCGCGTCTCCTCCTTCCACACCTTGAAGATGTAGTAGCCCGACGGGGTCGCGAGCACCTCGCTCACGCCGCCGACCGGGGTGGCGAAGATCGCGTCCTCCTGCTCCTTGGCGATCTGGTTGCGGGCGATCCAGCCGAGCGCGCCGCCATCGGCCGCCTGGGGCCCGTCCGAGTTCGCCCGGGCGAGCGCTGCGAAATCGGCGTTCGGGGCGAGCGCCTCGTCGTGGAGCTGCTTGATCCGGATCGATGCGTCCGCCCGGCGGGCATCGAAACGGATGACGTGCCAGCCGAACTGCGACTTCACCGGGGCGAGGATCTGGCCCGGGGTGAGGCCCGGGGCGAAGATCGCCGCCGCGAACGAAGGGTCGACGTCGGCCTGCTTGAACCAGGGCAGCGTCCCGCCATCGGCGCCGGAGACCTTGTCGTCGCTCTCGGTCTTCGCCAGCTCGGCGAACTTCGAGGGGTCCTTGCGGAGGATCTCGTAGGTGGCGTTCGCCTTCTCCTGGGCCGCCTTCCAGGCCGGATCGTCGGCCGGCAGGTCCTTCGCCTTCGACGGGTCGCCGTTCGGCGAGTAGAGGATGTGGGCCGCCTTCACCTCGTCGACCGGGGTCCCGCCCGGGCTGCCCTGGAGGAAGATCTCGCTCACCTGGCGCTGGACCGCCGGCGTCCCGGTCGCCTGGGCGGTGATCTTCTCGTCGAGCGCCGTGCGGATCAGGTCGGCCCGGACGGCCGTGCGATAGGCGGTCATCGAGACGCCGGCGTCGGTGATCTGCTGCTCGTAGTCGGCGTCCGTCCTGGCCGGCGCGATCTCCGTAACCCGGCCGATCCGGTACGTCCCGTCGGCCCCCTCGATGACGTCGGTCGGGGCGTCCTTCGCGGCGGCGAAGAGCGCGTCGAGGAAGGCCTGGTCGAACGGACCGTCCTTCGTCGTCCAGCCGAGATCGCCGCCCTGCGCCGCGGCGTCGGCCGAGACGCTCTTGGCGACCTCTTCCCAGGCCGTGCCGGCCTTCAGGTCGGCGAGCGCCTTGTCCGCCTTCGCCCTGGCCGCCGCCTTCTGGTCGGCCGTTGGAGTGGTGGCGTTGGCCGACAGTTCGGGCTTGATCTCGATCGCCCAGATGTGGCGCTGCTCGGGCCGGGTCGCCTCCGTGACGAGCTGGTCGTCGATCTGCTGCTCGGTGACCGTGATCGACTCCTTGGCCGCGAGCTGGGCCTGGAGCGTGGCATCGATCAGCCGCTCGAGCGACGAGCTGGAGAGCTGCTGGCGGGCCTGGTTGATCGAGGAGAGCTGCTGGTCGGCGGCCGCCTGGGTGATCCGCCCGCTGTTCAGCTGGTCGCGCACGAGCGACTCGGAGCGGTCGAGCCGGAAGCGATCGACCGCCAGCCGGTCGCGCAGGTCGTCCTTCGTGATCGTCTTGCCGTTCACCGTCGCGACCGAGGCGAAGTGGTCGCCGTAGTAGCTCGCGCCGGCGGCGGCGGCAAGAATGAGGACGGCGAGGAGGACGACGAGGCCGAACCCGATGTTCAGGTAGAGGTTGCGTCGACCCTCGGTTTCCCAGGAGGGTCGGTGCGCCCGCTTGACGACGGGCTTGGCTCGAAAGGTCATACGGGTGCCCGATCCTGTTCGTACGGAGCTTCAACGAGACGCGCGGCGGCCCACGTCCGGACCGCCGGGGACGGGCGGTATGCTACCGCATCCCGTCGCTCGACCATCCGGCACCGAGCCGGAGCACCTGGCGAGGGCGGAGCGCCCGTCCCCGGGAACTGTTCGTCGTGTCGACGACGAGCGGGGCGCGGGCGTAGACCGCGTCCCAGTCGATCGCCCGATGGGCGGTCACGACGAGGACGACGTCCGAGCCGTCGAGGAGCTCCGGGAGCGGCCGGCTGTCGAGATCGCGGCCGTCGGCGGCCCGGAAGCGCGGCACGTGCGGATCGTGGTAGGCGACCTCGGCGCCGCGACCGGCGAGGAGGGCGAGGATGTCCGCTGCCGGCGAGTTGCGCGGGTCGCGGACGTCCGGCTTGAATGCGACCCCGAGCACGCCAACCCGCGACCCGCGGAGGGCCCGGCCGCGGTCGTTGAGCGCCTCGGCGACGAGGTCGACGACGTGGCGGGGCATCGCGAGGTTGATGTCGCCGGCGAGCTCGACGAAGCGGTCGACGAAGTCGAACTCGCGGGCGCGCCAGGCGAGGTAGTACGGGTCGACCGGGATGCAGTGGCCCCCGACCCCCGGGCCCGGCCGGAAGGCCATGAAGCCGAACGGCTTCGTCGCCGCACCGTCGATCACCTCCCAGACGTCGAGCCCCATCCGCTCGCAGAGGAGGGCGAGCTGGTTGACGAGCGCGATGTTCACGTTGCGGAAGACGTTCTCGAGCAGCTTGGCGAGCTCGGCCGCGTC
>JAJYXX010000173.1:0-1972 GCA_021801545.1 Chloroflexota bacterium
GCCGTCGGCGAGACGCCATGCCCTCCGCCCGCCGCAGTGCGGGCAGACGAAGCCATCCGGCCAGCGGAGCCAGTCGAGATAGTCGAGACAGGCCGCGTCATCGGGAAACCAGCTCAGGAGATCGGCATACGAGCCCGGGTAGTCGACCCCGGCCCGCGGCAGCTGTTGCGACACTCCCGGAGTCTACTGCACCCAGATGGAGGACCCCTTGCCGCGAATGCGAGCGCCCTTCGGCCGCCCAAGCGGCTTCCGTCTCACCGCGTCCCGGGCCACCGGCCGCCGTGGCGTGGCGTCCCGCGCCGCAGCGCTCGCGGCGCTCGTCGTCCTGGTCGCCTCGCTCGCTGCCCCGGCTGTCGCCGCCGAGAGCGTCCGCCGGACGTGGACCGCCGGCATCGGGGGCGGCCTCAAGGGGACCGCGAAGCTCACCGCCTACGTGAGCAGGACCGGTCTGCTGTCGCTCGACCTCAAGGGCCTCCAGCCGTCGACGATCTACCCGGTAATCGTCTATCGCGGCACCTGCGCCTCGCCGACCCTCGTCACGAGGCTGCCCGGCTTCAGGACCGACGCGGCGGGCGGGATCGTGAAACGCTCACCGCTCACGACGACGATGCTGAACGCGATCTGGAGATACGGCCGCACCGGGGCGATCGCGCTCAAGGTCGGCAGCGGCTCACTCGGTCGCTGCGGCGCGCTCCGCTACCCGGTCGCGACGAGGGTTGCGATCCCCGCCCTGGCGATCGATCTGCCGGTCGTGCGGCCCCCGAACGCCTATCCGCTATGCAACGTGGCGATGTACATCAAGGAGCTCTCGCAGCCGCGCGAGGCGGGCGTCACGTACCTCTACGCCCACGCCCGGAAGGGGATGTTCCTGCCTCTCCTCGAGCGCTCGAAGATCAACAACGGCGCGAGCCTGCTGGGCATGACCGTCCGGGTCTGGACGAGCGACGACGTCCTCTCCGCCTACCAGATCATCCGGGTTCGCCGCCACGTGACGACGCTCGATGGCATCTTCGGGATCACCTCCGAGCAGCTCTGGCTCCAGACCTCGGAGGGGCCGAACGGCACCCGCGAGAAGCTGATCATCATCGCCCGGCGCCTGGGCAGCCTGACGAGCGACCACGCCTCGGCACACCCGACGCCCCACCCGATCATCTGCAGCTGATCCGGCCGCGGCGGGCGGACACCCAACGATCCAGACCCCGGGGCCGGTCGCCCGGCACGCCCTCAGCCTCGACCGAAGGGCGAGATGTAGTCCGGAGCGGGGGCCTTGATCTCGCGGTCGTCCAGCCGCCAGCCCAGATCGGACTCGACGGCGACGATCCCTTCGACCCGGGCGATGTAGCGCGTCACCAGCTCGGCCGTCGAGCGCCGATCGACCGTCCCCCGGAGGCGCACGACGCCCCGTTCGACGGTGACCTGGATGTCGGCCGGATCGACCCACAGCTCCTTGACGAGGACCTCGTCGCGGATGACGCGCTCGATCTCCCTGTCGGAACGGACGTAGGCGCGCACGAGATCGGCGCGGGTCACGATCCCGACGAGGCGCCCCTCCTCGACCACGGGAAGCCGGTTGATCGCTCGCTCGATCATCAGGGCAGCCGCCTCGCGCACGGGCCGATCAGCCTCGATCGTGATCGCCGGCGACGACATCGCCGAGCCTGCCGTCTCGGCCACGACCTTGGCGATCTCGGCGCGAACCTCGTCGGACTCGCCGACGAAGCGCGCCAGCGGCCGATGACGGATCCCCTCGAGCCCGCGCTCCTTGACGATGAAGTCGGCCTCCGACACGACACCGAGCACGGCACCCTGCTCGTCGACGACCGGGACACCGCTGATCCCGTGCTCGACCATCAAGGCAGCGACGTCCTTCAGCGGCGTCTCGCGACGAACCGACACAACGGTCCGAGCCATGACCTCACGTACCTTCATCGATCACCTCCGGTCTTGGCCATCCAGTGTCCGAGCATGCCAC
>JAJYXX010000173.1:2072-4805 GCA_021801545.1 Chloroflexota bacterium
CCGACAGCCTTCGGCGAGCTGGCTACGAGGTCGAGCAATGCCAGGGGCCGATCGGCGGCGCCCCCTGCCCAGTGCTCGCCGGGCGCACCTGCAGCGCGGCCGACCGGGCCGATGTGCTCGTCTACGACGTCTGGGCGACCGGCGAGAGCGACGGTGGCCGGAAACTGATCGAAGGACTGCGCGAGCTCTACCCGGACGTCCCGGTCGTGCTCACGGCACCGGGCATGGAGCTGGACTGGGTGGAGACGAGCGGCCCGCACCGCGTCGTGCCGCTGGTGGGGCCCCCGACGGCGGCGCGGCTCGTCGACGCGATCCAGCGGGCGCTGTCGGGGGCGAGCAAGGAGCAGGAGCCCTCGGACCTCATCGGCGAACCGCTGAGCTGACGGCCGGCTCAGAGGGCAGGCCCCTGGCGGCGGAGCAGGCCCGCGGCGAGGGCCGGCTCGGCCAGCGGTCCGGTCGGCGCGGATGCCCTGCTCGGGCAGGCCGGCGCGATCTCCGGTTCGGGATCCTCGGCGCGCACCCACGTGGCGAGCTCGCGGTTGATGAGGATCGTGGCCGCGTCACGGACCTCGAGGATGCCGCCGATCACGTAGGCGATCGTCGCATCGGTGAGCGGGAGCATCGGCCCCGACGAGGTAAGCCGGTGCGCCACGGAGTCGCCGGGCGGGATATGAAGGCGCCCGAGCACGTTGTACGGCCCGAGCTGCGCCTGGACCCGGTGACGGGTCGTGGGCACGCGCCAGACACGAGCGCCACGCGGGCCCGCAACCTTGACGGCCAGCAGTTCATCGCGCCGGATCGAGTAGTCCGGGACGACGACCCGGGCCAGGTCGTGGAGACCCTCCAGGACGACGTCCCGGAGGTCGACCGTCTCCACTTCGTTCACCAGGTCGGTCAGACGGTCAGCCGTCAGCTCAACCCGCCCGCTGACGATGAAATCGACGCCGTATCCCTTGAACGCGACAAGCATCGGACTCCCCGGCTGGTTGGTGGACACGGCTCCATCCTGCCGCGCGGTGGCGCTCGCGACCGTCCCCCGAAGGTCCCTCCCCGGCCAGCAGGAAGCCCCGTTGCGGGGACGCCCCGTTGCGGGGACGCCCCGGTGCGGGGACGCCACGCCGGTGGGACGCCCCGGTGCGCGTCACGGTGCCGGAACACCTCGTCGGTCGGACACCGACCGGCCCCGGCGCGTATCGTGAGGGGACGTCTGGCGCGAGGCCGGACACCCGGGAGGTGAGCGATGCGGCGGTGGAACGGCTGGGGTGACGAGAGCGTCGTCACGAGCTTGCCCGCCGGAGCGGCCGCATTCCTCGACCGACTCGTCGGTGCCGGTTCGCCGCCGCTCGATGCCATCCTGGACGACCTCCTCCGCTCGGTGCCCGCCTCGAGGCTACCGGACCACCCGCTCGTCTCGGTCGGACCGCTCGACCGCCTCCGCCACACCCGTGGCCAGAGCCTCCCGGACTGGGTCGCCCTGCGGACGGGCCGGATCGGCACGTATCCCGACGGGGTCGCCCACCCGACCACCGACGCGGACGTCCGCCTCCTCCTCCGCTTCGCAGCTGACGTGGGGGCGCGGGTCATCCCGTACGGCGGCGGGACGAGCGTCGTCGGCCATCTCACGCCCCCGGCCGGGGACGCGCCCGTTCTGACGATCGACCTGGGCCGTCTGACCGGCCTCCGGCGGTTCGAGGCGCGCTCGGGGTTGGCGACGTTCGGCGCCGGGACCGCCGGCCCTGACCTGGAGGCGGCGCTTCGGGCCAGAGGCTGGACGCTCGGGCACTACCCGCAGTCGTTCGAGTACTCGACCCTCGGCGGCTGGGTGGCGACCCGCTCCTCGGGCCAGCAGTCGCTCGGCTACGGGCGGATCGAGGCGCTCTTCGCGGGCGGTCGGCTCGAGGCGCCCGCCGGCACCCTGGAGCTGCCACCTCACCCGGCATCGGCGGCCGGCCCGGACCTGCGCCACCTCGTCCTCGGCTCGGAGGGACGGCTGGGGATCCTCACCGAGGCGACGGTACGCGCGACCCCGCTCCCGGAGCGCGAGGTGGTCGACGCCGCCTTCCTCCCGGACCTGGAGCGCGGTCTGGCTGCCGTCCGCGAGCTCGCCCAGGCGAAACTGCCGCTCTCGATGATCCGGCTGAGCACGCCGGCCGAGACGATGACGACCCTCACCCTCGCCGGCCACCCGAGCCAGATCCGCCTGCTCGGCCGCTACCTCGCCGCACGCGGGACCGGTCCACAACGCTGCCTCCTCGTGTTCGGGGCGAGCGGACGGGCTCGGCTCGTCGGAGCAGCCCTGCGCGAGGCGGGCGGGATTCTCGGCCGACACGGCGGGATCAGCGTCCCGGGCGGTCTCGGGCGCCGCTGGCAGCGTGAGCGGTTCCGCTCGGCCTCCCTGCGGAACGCCCTCTGGGAGGCCGGCTACGCAGTCGACACGATGGAGACCGCGGTCGACTGGAGCCGCGTCCCCGATCTCCTCGCCGCGCTCGCCCCGGCCCTCCGACGCGGCCTGGCGGAGAACGGTGAGCGCGTCCACGCCTTCACCCACCTCTCCCACGTCTACCCGTCGGGCTCGAGCCTCTACACGACGTGTCTCTTCCGCGTCGCCACCGACCCGGACGAGACGCTCCGGCGCTGGTCGACCCTCAAGGCGATCGCCAGCCGCGCGATCACCGACCATGGCGGCACGATCAGCCACCAGCACGGCGTCGGCACCGACCACGCCGCGTACCT
>JAJYXX010000382.1 GCA_021801545.1 Chloroflexota bacterium
GACATACGACCCGCCACCGTCGACCGGCACACGCACCTCCGATCCCGGACCGCCGCCGGCCGACGGCGAACAGGCGACGGTCGCCAGCGCGATCGCGACGAGGACGGCGGCGAGACGTGGTCGCGCCCGGGGCGACGGGCGGTGCGGGCCGACGAAGGATCGAACGAACGCGTTGATCACGTGATTCTCCACTGCGACAGATGCTCGGCGGTGAGCCCACGGCCAGCCCGCGTCGCCTGCAGTTTCAGAGGGCGCTCGAGTGACAGCCTGCGTTCACCGTGCCCACAGGATACTCGTACTGATCTATATGCGCAAGTAACCAATAAGCGCCCATGCCGGTCGCGAACCCTGAACGTCGACATCGCCGGCCCTCGACGTGGGTTCGACTTCCCTATGGGGTTGGGAGCCGCAGACGCTCCACGGCCCGGACCTTCGGCTCGTCCATCGTCGCCTTCGGCAAACCCGACCCCTGCTGGCCGGTGCCACCACCAGGGCTGCCGTTCCCGGTAGGATCAGCGGGCCATGTCGAACCGGCCGATCCCCGACCCAGTCGAGGCGACCTTCCGCGACCTGCGTGGAGCGGTCTATACCGCTGACGGGCGCGCGGCGATGGCCGCCATCGAGCGCAGGCCGGATCTCGACACCCTCCAGTACGTGGGTGACGGCCTCCGGCTCGCGCTCGCTCAGGGCGTCACGGGCGCCGCGCCGCGTGCGAGACAGCACATTGCCGCGCTTCGAAACCGAGATCTCGACGGCGACGAGGACCTCGCGATCGAGCTCGAGGCGATGCTCGGGCTCGCACAGGCCCCGGCGCTGCGCGACCTCCCCATCGACCTCGACGACCTGTCCCTCGCCCTGGAGGGCGACCCGCTCCTGACGGGCGGCCGGGTGGACCTCCACACCGGCGAGGTCCAGCAGATCGGTCCGCTCTACGAGAGCGACTTCTTCGACGAGCCCGGCGAGCCCGACGACGAGGAAACCGACTGGGTCGACGGCCTCGAAGACGGCCGGGCCGATGACCGCTGGCTCCGGTTCGACTCGCTCGGATCGCGACCCGGCTTCCGCGACATGGAGGAGTTCATCGAAACCGTGGCGGACGAGCGCCTCGCCACCCGGCTCGACCGCGCACTCGGCGGTCGGGGCGCCTTCCGCCGCTTCAAGGACGAACTGGCCGACGTGCCCGACGAGCTCGCCCGCTTCCACCGGTTCACCGACGATCGCCGCCGTGGTCGCGCCCGGCAGTGGCTTGCCGAATCGGGGCTGCGCCCGACCGTGCCCGCCGAGCCGGCCTGAGCCGATCGTCCGGACCTCCACGGGCTCCCTTGACCGTTGCTTGCGCTTCACGCCACCTGGGCGCTCGATCACCGCCTGCACGTCTGGGCCGAGGATGCGGCGGCCTTCGAGGCGCACCGGCGACGGACTGCGCGGCGGGCCTCCAAGGTCCCTGCCCACCCGTGGGCCGCCCCGGCCGGTGGCGTGGCGTGCGTCATCGAGGCCGCGACCGCCGGCGACGCCGACCTGGTCGGCCGCGCTCGACCGGGCCGGCTGACCCTCTGGCTCCCGGGTGACAAGGCAAATCCCCGGCCCTCTCCACGCATCGCCACGGCACCGCTGCACGGTGGCGCAGTGCCAGCCGGCGTCGAACCCTGGACGGTTCCGACGCTCACGTTCGACCCGGGCGCGGCAATCCGCCTTCTCCTCGCCGGGACGGGTCGTTCCGAGGAGACGTCGGGCGACGCGTCGCTCGACTACCTCGCCGCCACCGCCCTGTTCGCCCTGGAACTCGCCGCGCGGGGGCGCTTCCTCCCCGGGCTGGTCCCGACGCGGGACGGCCGGGGCTTCGAAGCACGCTGGCTGCCGGTCCCCGGTGCCGCCGATGCCGAACGGCTCCGGGCGCTGGCGCGCGCGATGCCGCCATCCTGTCGCGCCGAGGCCGGCCCGTTGGACCAGCACGGACGCGGTGCCGTCGACGTCCTCGCGCAGATGCTGACCGACATCGTCGATTCGGTCGCCCGCGCGAGCGTCGGACCCCGGCCCTTCCCGAGGAGCGCCGCCCGGACGAAGCGCACGGCGACCCTCGACACCATACTCGACGCCCTTGCTGGCGCGAACCCCGCAATGCTCCCGGACTCTCACGAGGTTTGCGCCCTAGCCAGGGCCGTTACGGCGTGGCACAGGCGGGCCGCGACCGGCGACTCCGGCTTCCGGACCTGCTTCCGGGTCGTCCCACCCGACGACGGTGCCGAGAGCGCCGAGGGGCAGGCCTGGGCCCTGGAGGTCCTGCTCCAGGCGACCGATGACCCGAGCCTGCTCGTTCCCGCCGCCGATGTCTGGAAGGCGAGCCGGCAGCTCACCGCGTTCGGCCGCCGGCTCGACGATCCACAGGAGCGGCTGCTCGCCGATCTGGGCCGAGCGACACGACTCCACCCACCATTGGACCGGATGCTCCACCAGGCACACCCGGCCGGGCTCGACCTCGACGTCACCGGCGCGTACTCCTTCCTGCGCGAGGGAGCGCCAGTCCTCGCCGAGGCCGGCTTCGGCATCCACCTCCCGTCGTGGTGGCAGGCGGGACGCCCGCGCATCGCCACCCACCTGCGGGCAACCACCCGCGCGTCGGCCGGCGCGTCGGTGGCCGGCGCGCGTCTCGGGCTCGACGCCATCGTCGACTACAGGTGGGAGCTCGCGATCGGCGACACGGAGGTGACAGCCGACGAGATTCGCGAACTCGCCCGCCTCAAGGTGCCGCTCGTGCGCGTCCGGGGTCAATGGGTGGAGGTCCGCCCCGAGGAGGTCGCCGCGGCGGTTCGGTTGGTCGAACGCGGCCCCGGACGCTCGGGCGGGACCATGACCGCCGGAGACGTCGTGCGTGTCGGCCTGGGACTGGAGATGGCCGACATCGGCCTCCCCGTCACCGGGGTCACCGCCGACGGCTGGCTCGGGACCCTCCTCGCGGCCGGCGGGCCGGACGGGAGGCCCACGTCCCGCGGGACGCCGGCGGGCTTCGTCGGCGCGCTTCGGCCGTACCAGGAGCGCGGTCTCGCCTGGCTGGAATTCCTCGGCGATCTCGGGCTCGGCGCGTGCCTCGCCGACGACATGGGCCTCGGCAAGACCGCCCAGGTGCTCGCCCTGCTGGTGGCGGAACGCTCGTCACCGCCGGCCGACGCGTCCGGCCCCACCCTTGTCGTCTGTCCCATGTCCGTCGTCGAGAACTGGCGCCGCGAGGCGGAACGCTTCGCGCCGGACCTCGCCGTCCACGTCCACCACGGCGGTAACCGGCTTGGCGGAGAAGACCTCGAGACTGCCGCGGCCGAGGCCGACCTCGTCATCACGACGTACGGGCTCGTGGCGCGCGACGTGGACGCGCTCGCCGCGATCGGCTGGGGCCGTCTCGTCCTCGACGAGGCCCAGAACATCAAGAACAGTGCCGCCCGACAGGCGCAGGCGGTCCGTCGGATCAGAGCGCCCCGCCGGATCGCCCTCACCGGCACGCCTGTCGAGAACCGCCTGGCGGAGCTCTGGTCGATCATGGAGATCCTGAACCCGGGCCTCCTCGGGTCGGCCAACGCGTTTCACCAGCGCTTCGCCGTTCCTATCGAACGCTACGGCGACGACGATGCTGCCGGGCGGCTCCGTCGGGCAACGGCGCCGTTCATCTTGCGTCGCCTCAAGTCCGACCGAGCGATCATCGCCGACCTGCCCGAGAAGCTCGAGATGACCGTCTACTGCTCGCTCACGCGGGAACAGGCCACCCTGTACCAGGCGGTCGTCGACGAGATGCTGGAGCGGATCGCCTCGAGCGAGGGGATCGAACGGCGCGGGCTGATCCTCGCCGCGATGCTGCGCCTCAAGCAGGTCTGCAACCACCCGGCCCAGATGCTCGCCGACGGCTCGGCGCTCCCAGGGCGGTCCGGCAAGCTCGAGCGGGTGGAGGAGATCATCGAGGAGGTCCTGGCCGAGGGTGACCGGGCGCTCCTGTTCACGCAGTTCGCCGAATTCGGGGCGCTTCTGCGAACACACCTGCGCGATCGGTTCGGGCGGGAGGTCCTCTATCTCCACGGCGGGACCCGGAAAGCCGATCGCGACGCGATGGTCGCCCGCTTCCAGGGAGACGGCGGCCCGTCGATCCTGATCCTGTCCCTCAGGGCCGGAGGGACGGGTCTCAACCTCACCGCGGCCAACCACGTGATCCACGTCGATCGGTGGTGGAACCCCGCGGTCGAGGATCAGGCGACCGACCGCACCTACCGGATCGGCCAGCGTCGGAACGTCCAGGTCCGCAAGCTCGTCTGCGCCGGCACCCTCGAAGAACGGATCGCCACGCTGCTCGAATCGAAACGGGCCCTTGCGGAGCGCGTCGTCGGCACCGGCGAGACCTGGCTGACAGAGCTGTCCACCGCCGAGCTGCGCGACCTCGTCGCACTCTCGGCCGACGTTGTGGCGGAGGACTGACGATGCCGTTCGGGCGCCGTCGCCGGCGCGATCGCGACTTCTACCCGCCGCCGAGCGTCCCGCGGCCCGTCAGCGACGGCCTCCGGGCGAAGAGCCAGCGCGGCGCCATCGGCGAGACCTGGTGGTCGCAACGCTTCATCGCGGTGCTCGAAGACTTCCACGAAGGCCCCCGACTCGCGCGCGGACGGGCATACGCGCGGCGCGGTCAGGTCATCGACATGGACGTGGAGGCGGGCGAGGTCAGCGCGCGCGTCCAGGGCTCGCGGGCACGCCCCTATAGCGTCAGCATCGGCGTGACGGTTCTCGGCGACGCCGACTGGATACGCGTCGAGGAGGCGATGGCGAGCCAGGCCGTGTTCTTGGCCCGGCTCCTCGCGGGCGAGATGCCGCACGAGATCGGGGACGCGTTCGCGGTGACCGGGCTGTCACTCTTCCCGGCCACGGCCGGCGACCTCGACACCGACTGCTCCTGCCCCGACTGGGAGAACCCCTGCAAACACGTCGCGGCCGTCTACTACCTCCTGGCCGAAGCGTTCGACCGAGACCCGTTCCTCATCTTCGCCTGGCGCGGTCGGCCGCGCGAGCGCCTGCTCGCCGAGCTCCGCGCGCTCCGGGGCCGGGGTGCCGCCACGCCGGCCTCCGGCGCGATCGACGAGGCCGACGCGGCGCTTCCGGCAGAACCGGAGAGGGTGTTCAGGTCCATCGACATCGACGGGGTCGACCTCGCGGGCGAAATCACGGAAACGGTGGCGAGCCGGTTCTGGGAAGCCGGCGGCGACTTCGCGTCTGTCCGCGTCAACCCGCACGCGGTGGCGATGCCGGACGCGATCCTCCGGGATCTCGGGCCATCGGGACTCTCCGCTGGCGGTCGCCCCCTCGAAGATCTCCTGGCACCCGCCTACCGGGCGATCGCGGCGGCGGCCGTCCGGATCGCAGCCGGCGAGCCGCCGGACGGGGCGCCGCCTGAGCCGAACCCGCCGGCACCGCCCAAGCCGCGCTCCAGCCGCAAGCGCGCCCGGGCGCCGCGCAGGCCCGAACGAGGTCCCTCCCGGGACCGGCTGGAGCAGCTGATCGCAGACGCCACGGTGGACTGCTACAACGAATCCGAGGAATGCACGGGCCTCTTCGAGATGCTCGCCGAGCATCTCGAGATCCCGTTCGCCACGACGGTCCTGGGGGTTGCCGTCACCGTCACCGCGGTCGAGCTCACCGCGTCGGACGAGATCGTCGCGGTCTGCCGGCGCGGTCGCGACCTGCTCAGGGTCGCGCTGCTCGAACTGCCGATGCCGGATCCGCGACCGGGCGGCGCCGAGTGGGTGGACGCGTACCGCCACTGGGCGCGGCCGCGCTGATCCGGACGAGTGCCTTGTGGTGGTAACATATAGGGCATGAAGAAGACCACCGTCTACCTCGAGCCCGAGCTGGACCACGCACTCGGTCGCTTGGCCGCCAAGCGGCGCGTTTCGAAGGCCGAGGTGATCCGAGCCGCGTTGCGGGAGGCGGCCAGGCACGTCGAGCGGCCCCGGATAACAGGGATTGGCCTGGCCCACGGGCCGGGCGACGTGGCGGACAACGTCGATCGTCATCTCGCCGAGACCAGCTTCGGCAGCGAATGATCATCCTCGACACGTCGGTCATCTACGCGCTGCTCGATGCGGCTGACAGCCGACACCGCCAGGCGCTCGAGTGGTACGACGCCCTCGATGAGGAGCTGGTCACGACGCCACTCGTGCTCGCGGAGGCCGATCACCTGGCCACGGCGCGCGGCGGCTCCCGCGCCGTTCGGGCGTTCCGGGCCGACGTCAGCGCGGGCGCCTACCTGGTGGAATGGTGGCCGACCGCCGCCCGGGAAGCCGCCGAGCTGGCCGATCGTTACGCCGACCTTGGCATCGGCCTGACGGATGCGTCGCTGGTCGTCCTGGCCGCACGTGTTGGTTCGGCGGATGTCGCCACGTTCGACGAGCGGCACTTCCGGGCCGTCCGCCCGCTCGGCGTTGCGGATGCATTCCGCCTCCTACCGCTCGATACCTCGGCGTAAGCGGCCGCGGGCGTCGAGCGCGGCACGCCAAGTCAAGCGCTCGCGCCCGTGATGTTCACAGACCACCGGATCGGTATTCGAATGCGTATCGTTTCCGCGCGTTCGAGTCCTGTCGGGCGCGCCAGATGATTCACTTGAGCGTGGGGCGACACCCTTTCTGGTGAGTGGCGGGTGAGGCCACGCGGCTACCCTGCCACGGGGCTCCGCCGAGCCCGCTGAGCGGATATCCCCGGCTAACTGCGAACCGTCCACAAAGTTCCTCGACTTGCCCACAGCGAACCCACCGCCGGTACCCCGCCGGGAGTGGAGATTGCAGCTACCATGACGCGTATGGCCATCGGTCAGGAGGTCCTCGGGCTGCCCATCGGACCGACTAGGGTTCCGACCGCGAGTCCACGGGACGTTCAGGAGTCTTGGGCTCCGCTCGCACCTTGGGTCAGACAAGAGGCAGCGTTCCAGACGGAGCGAGGCGCGCTGCTCATTGACGACTGCCTAGCCACGCTCAAGCGAGTTCCCGATGAGACGTTCGACTTGGTCATTACGTCTCCGCCATACGACGGTCAGCCGAAGTACGGGAACGGCGAGAAGTACGAGCGTGAGTGGTACGCCGACACCTTCCGGCAGGTCTCAGCGGAGGTCCTTAGGACGCTCAAGCCTCACGGGAGCTTCGTCCTGAACTACCGTTCGAAGCGTCACGGAGACGAGCGGGGCACCCTGCAATACGAACTGGTGTTCTGGCTTCGGGAGCAAGGCTTCCTGTTCGCCGAGGACTTCGTGTGGGGTAAGCCGTCTCCGCCTCCGGGACGGTTCAACCGCTTCCTCAAGGACGCCGTGGAGTACTGCTTCCAGTTCGCCAAGACTCCCGATTGGCAGTTCTTCCCTGAGCACAACCTGACTCCGGCTCGCTGGGACGCCAAGGACAGGGAGCGTCGAAAGAAGCTCGCTCACAACTACGTCAGGGTCAACGAGCCCTCGGGTCAGGGTCGAAAGCGAGTGCAGGCCGGACCGGACATGGTGCGACCGTCAACCCTGCTGCATTTCGAGCCGGAGTTCAGCCCGAACCCAACTCACCATCCGGCGAGGTTCCCGCTCGCTCTGCCAACGTTCTTCGTCAAGCTGCTGACCATGCCTGACCAACTGGTCTTCGACCCGTTCGGAGGCACCGGCACGACTGGCGTAGCGGCAGAGAACCTTGACCGTTCCTGGCTCCTGACCGAGCTTGACGGCTCCTACGCGTCGGTCCTGCCTGACCGCATCCGGAGCGGCCGGTAGCCGATGGTCAAACCTGTTCTCCCCATCACGGAACAGGTGGCCAGCGCTCCATCGTGGGACGCGCGGGTAGCCCTCATCCGGAAGGTCCCGGAGTCATTCGGCAAGGCGCACCATCAGGCTGTCTACGCGGCCATCGCCGAGCGGGTTTACGTTCCCGCCGTGACGGCTGACTTCGGTTATGTCCACTGGCGACCGGACTACGAGCTTGCTCCGCTTGAGGCTGCCTATGCGGACGCCGCGAGGGAGACGCGGGGCTTTCAGGATGTCAGTCCTGCCGACCTTGAGCGGGTCATCACGACCCATCCGGCCACGTTGCAGGTGTTCCGGCTCCTGCTCGGGCTGACATCGGCGGAGTTCGCGGAGGCTTGCTCCGCCGTGGCCGGGACGGCCCGGTTCAGCAAGACGGCCGTACGCAAGGTCGAGATCGGGGTCAAGCCGACTCCGAGCATCGCAGCCGTTTGCGCCGCCGTCATTAGCTCGATGATGCAGGGCGAGTTCTTCGCGCCTCCACGTGAGGGGACCTCGCTCCGCTGGAAGACGGATAAGCCAGACACGGCTCATGGCTGGGACTCAGTGCGGCAGTACGCGGCCAATGGAGTGCCGCTCCCGATGTTCCTCCACCAGCGAGCCTATGGCGGTGCGTTCCGCCAGTTGCTCGACGCCACCAGTTCGCAGCGGGGCGATGTCTTGGAGACTCCCGTTGAGGAACTGTTCAGGGTGGAGGGCATCCCGTATCTGCGCACCGGCTCCCACAATCAGGCGGAGGTAGCCAGACGCTTCCAACTGACCGTCCGACCGGCTCCCGATTTCGTCGTCTTCGACAACAGGACGGACAGCCTCCGCGCCATCCTTGAGTGCAAGGGAGCGAGCGACGGTGGTACGGCCCGAGACAAGGCGGCGAGGTTCGGCACGCTCCGAACCGAGGCCCAACGACTGGGCGGAATTCCCGTATTCGCCGTGCTGGGCGGGGTGGGCTGGCGACGTACCGGGGACGCACTTGGTCCTGTAATCCGGGACACCGATGGTCGAGTCTTCACCTTGGCTACGCTGTCCGGGATGCTGACCGTGGAGCCGTTGCCGTCCTTGCGAGGCTTGCAGGCTCCATAGGGCGCAGCAACGCTCTGTCCGCTGCCCCGCACGGACTTACCGAAACGCGGTCGGCGACTTCCGCGACCACTGCAACCTTTGACAGCCGGCGACGCGGTTGGGCGATCGCAACGCCCTAGCCCGAACTTCCAGTCGACGACGACTCCACGCTGAGGAGTTGCCCAGGCGACGGCGTGTCGAACCCTGGGGCGCTATCTTGGCGCCAGCGAGAGCCATCCCGCGGACAGCGGCGGAACCACGACGTGCAGGCGCTCGCCCACAATGGCTGGCTTGAGCTGGCCCAGGAGATCGAGCCAGGTTCCCAGGCCAGGCGGCCGCCGAAGGACGATCTCGGCGGGCTCCTCGCCGGGGTTGAACAGAGCGAAGACCATGTCGTCCCCGTGACAACGTGCAAAGCCGTAGCCGCTCGTGGCGTCGTCGATCCAGACGGTCTCTACATCGCCCTCGCTGAGCGCCGCGCTGGCGCGTCGTGCCCGGATCGCGTTTCGGTAAAAGGCCATGAGCTGCTGGTCCTCCTCGCCCCACGGATACGTGCGACGACTGTCCTCGGCATTCTCGCCCTCGAGGCCGGCCTCATCGCCGTAGTAGACCATCGGCACGCCCGGATAGGCGAGCTGGAGCGCGGCGGCCAACATGACCCGCCGGCGGTCGCCATCGCAGATCGTCAGGAGCCGCGGCGTGTCGTGCGAGTCAAGCAGGTTGAGCTGGGCGTGAAACGCCGGCTCGGGCGTGTCGCGCCGGAGCGTCTGCAGCCGGTCGTCCAGCTCCGAAGGGCTGAGCTTGCCGTTGACATAGCCGGCGACGCTGTAGCCGAAGCGATAGTTCATCGTCGCGTCGAACGAGTCGCCCACCAGGCGGTGCGTCGCGTCGCCCCAGTCCTCGGCCACTAGGTAGAGGTCGTCGCGCCCGTCTCGAATCGCACGTCGGAAGCGGCGCCAGAAGCCATCCGACATCCAGGGCGTGACGTCGAGGCGCCAGCCGGCGATTCCGGTGTCGAGCCAATACCGGGCGACGCCGCCCTCGCCGAAGAAGAACTCCTCGACCTCTGGGCACTCGACGAACTCGGGCAGGTACGGCACGTCGACCCAACCGGTGTAGCGGTCCGGCCATTCCTGGAAGTCGAACCACTGGTAGGTGGCCGCGGTGCGATCAGCCTGCGCCTGGCGGAAATACGGGCTCTCCTTCGAGCAGTGGTTGAAGACGCCGTCAAGGACAACCCGGATGCCGCGCGCCTCCGCCTCGGCCACCAGGCTGCGCAGGTCGGCCTCGTCACCGAGCCTCGGGTCGATCCGGAAGTAGTCGACCGCGTCGTAGCGGTGGTTCGTGCGACCGGCGAAGACGGGGGTCAGGTACAGACAGCTGACACCGAGCTCGGTCAGATAGTCGAGCCTGGCGGTGATCCCCGCCAGATCCCCGCCAAAGAAGTCGCGACCCATCGGCGGTCGTTCGGGTCGTTCGCCCCAGGGCGGATAGAGCGCCTCCTGGCCGTAGACATCGCCCCCGTTTCGGACCCGTGAAGGATCGGCCACAGCGAATCGATCGGCGAATATCTGGTACGCGACAGCGCCGTGAGTCCAGGCTGGTGGCAGGCTGAGCGGATCGTAGACAGCGACCTGGAAGTCACGCTCGTCCCAGACACCGTAGAGCGGCTCGACGATGCCCTCGAGCTGACGCCGCTCACGGATGACGGTGCCGTCGGAGAGCTCGAAGTGGTAGCGCAGGACCGTAGGACCGTGCGGCAGCTGGACCTCGACCCACCAGCGGCCAGCCTCACGTTCGGCCAGAGCGACCCGCCAGCTGGTCTCGCGGAGCGGGTCGGTGAGGATCGCCTCGGGCTGGCTATCGGCGGGCGCCTCGAGCTCGAGTCGGATGCGACTTGAGACCGTGGAGGCCGGTGGCGGGACATGGGGCAATGAACCGCCTCGCAGTCGGCGGGCCGCGGCGAGGCCGGGGAGGGGCCCGGGCTCCCAGATCGGGGGGCGGCGCTCGCTCACCCCTTGACGCTGCCCCCGGTGAGCCCACCGACCAGCTGACGCTGCAGCACGAGGAAGATCAGCACGATCGGCAGCGCCCCGACGAGCGCCGCGGCGGCAAAGACACCCCACTCCTTCGTGTACTGGCCGCGGATAAAGAGGGTCATGCCGACCGCGAGCGTGTAGTTCTCGGTGCTCTTGAGCATCACCCGTGCGAGCAGGAAGTCGGAGTAGGTGCCGATGAAGGTGAGGAGGCCGATGACGGCCAGGATCGGCCGGACGAGCGGCAGCAGCACATGCCAGAAGGCCTGGAGTGCGCTGGCGCCGTCGACGCGAGCCGACTCATCGAGATCGCGCGGCACCGTGTCGAAGTAGCCCTTCATGAGCCAGGTGTTGAAGCCGAGCGCGCCGCCGGTGTAGATGAGGATGAGTCCGCCATGGCTGTCGAGCCCGAGCCACGGCGTGATGCCGCCCAGCTGCTGGAGCAACAGGAAGAGCGCGACGAGCGCCAGGGTGTTCGGGAAGAGCTGGACCAGCATGATGAAGAGCAGGCCCGTCCGCCGTCCCCGATAGCGGAAACGCGAGAACGAGTAGGCGGCGAGCGCGGTGAGCGACACGATGAGAATCGCGCTGATACCCGACACCTTGACCGAGTTCCAGAGCCAGAGCAGGAACGGGTGCTGAGGATCGTTGACGAGCCGCAGGAAGTTGGCGAGCGTGGCGCCGCGTGGGATCAGCTCCTGGTTGACGAGCGAGTTCGAGGGGCTGAGCGCGGCGCTCACGACCCAGGCCACCGGGAAGAGAGCGTAGAACGCGGCCACCGATGCGATGACGACCTTGAGCCCGACGTCGAGCCGGCGGGCTCGCTTCGTCCCGAGCGTGAGTGTGGGCAGCCCGGGGGCGATCCTGGACATCGGTCTAGACATTCTCCGACACTCGCTCGAGGCTCCGGGTGAACCGGAAGTTGAAGGCGGTGATGGCCGCGATGATGAAGAAGATCAGGATCGAGACGGCCGCCGAAAAAGCGTAGTCGGAGCCGCGTCCGCCGGCGAAGGCCAGCCGGTAGGTGTACGAGATGAGGATGTCGGTCTGGCCAGCCGGGGTGGCCGTTCCCGGAGTCGGCGGTCCTCCTTCGGTGACGAGGTCGATGACAGCGAAGTTGTTGAAGTTGAAGGCAAAGGCACCGATGAGCAGCGGCGCCACCGAGACGAGCAGGAGCGGCAGGGTGATGAAGCGGAACTGCTGGCGCTTGCTCGCGCCATCTATCTTGGCCGCCTCGTACAGCTCGTCCGGGATCGACTGGAGGGCACCCAGCGACACGAGCAGCATGTACGGATAGCCGAGCCAGGTGTTGACCAGGAGGATCGCCACCTTGGCTAGTGTTCCGTCGCTGAACCAGGGCGGAGAGAAACCGAACAGGCTCTCCAGCCCCAGGTTGATTGGCCCGTAGAAGGGGTTGAGCAGGCCCACCCAGACGAGTGCGCTGATGAAACCCGGAATGGCGTAGGGCACGATGATCAGCGACCGGAAGATCCCCCTGAGCGGTAGACGGCGTTCGTTGAGCACGAGGGCGAGGCCGAGCCCGACGGTGAAGACGAGCAGGACGCTGAGACCGGCGAAAGCGAAGGTCCAGGCGAAGACGCCCAGGAACGGCCCGCGGATCTGCGGATCCGTGAACGCGCGGCCGAAGTTGCGTGGGCCGACGACCGCGGCGAAGCCGGGCGACAGCGTCGCGCCGTCCGCGGCGGTGAATGTGCCCTCGACCGGACGGTAGGCGGTGCCGGTCTCGTTATCGGTCAGGAGGTCGCGGATCGGATCGTAGGTGTACTTCTGGCGTTCCCGGGCCGCCGAGTCGAGCGAGGTGATGCGGATCGTGTCGTCGCCGGCCGTGATGGAGAGGTGCTGCAACTCCGAGAGATGGCGCACCGCTTCGAGGCGGCTGAGCTTGGCACTCTCCCCGATCGTCCGGGGCAGGCCATCCTCCGGGTCGACCGGACCGAGGCGTGGGTCGTCGGCGGCGATCGCCTGGAGACCCATCTCGCCGCTGGCGAGGAAGCTCTTGCCGACGGCGTCGGTGAGCCACAGCGTGAAGCTCCCATCGGGAGAGCGGTAGACGCGCCACGCGTAGTCGGCGGCGCTCTCTGCCGCGAACCGCTGACGCTCCATCTGGGCGACAACCTGTTCCTTCGTCAGCAGGTGCCCGTCGCTGTAATTCGTGAACGACAGGTAGACCGTGTAGACGAGCGGGTAGACGACCAGCAGCAATGTCAGCAGCAACCCGGGCGCCAGCCATCGAACCGGGTACGCGCGCGCGGACACAAAGATCCAGTTGACGGCTGTGGTGACGACGAGGAGCAGGGCAGCCGGCACGAGCAGCCCGTCGGCCGCGAGGCTGAAGGCGAGGGCGAGGGCGAGGGCGTCGATCGCACAGAGCGCCGCGATCGTCAGGCCGAGCCGGAGAAGGAATGGCGGAGCGGCGCCGGGCGCCGCTCCGCCATTCGGACTACTGGGAAGCCGCAATCTGCTGCCGGATCGTCTCGGCGGCATCCTTGATCGCCTGCTCCGCGGGCTGCTGTTGCTGGTAGATGAGCGTGATCGCCTTGCTCCATGCCTCCCACACTGACGACATCTGCGGGATGGCCGGCATCGGATCCCCGTCGGCCGCACTCTGGGCGAACACGGCGATGTCCTTGTCTGTGACCTTCGCCCGGAGCGGTAGCCAGGCAGGCGCGTTGGGCACGGCGTCATAGAGTGCCTGCATCGTCTCGTCCGTGGCGATGTACTCGGTCAGGAATGTCTCGGCCAGCAGCTGGTTCTTGCCAAAGGCACTGACCATGAAGCCCTGGACGCCGACGAACGGCCGAGCGGCCTCCGTCATCTTCGGGATCTTCGCAACCCCGTAGTTCACCTTGGCCGCCCTGACGTCGTTGAGTGCCCAGGGCCCGGTCATGAACATCGCCGACTTCCCCTCTTTGAAGAGGGTCATCATGACCTCGTAGTTGACGTCGGCGCGGAGAAGGCCGCTCTTGATCATCGACTCGATCTCCTTCGCGGCGGCGATGCCGCCCGGGCTGTCGAGACCGAGATCGGTGGCGTCGTAGCTCCCGGAGGCGTCGCGCCCGAAGATGTAGCCGCCAAAGCCGCTGAAGATCGGGTACGAATGGTATGGGTCGGCCTGCTGGAGCACGTAGCCCTGCTCGACCTTCTTGTCATCCTGGAGCTTCTGGGCGATCGCCTTGAGCTCCTTCCACGTCTTCGGTGGGTTGGGCACGAGATCCTTGTTGTAGTAAAGCGCGATTGCCTCGGTCAAGTACGGCAGGCCGTAGAGCTTGCCGTCGTAGCTGAGGGCCTTCAGCCCAACCGGGTCGAAGCTCTTCGCCTTGGCGCCGAGGTTGAGCGGCGCGAGCAGGCCGTTCGACACGAGCTCGCCCAGCCAGTCGTGGGCGCCGATGATGATGTCGGGGCCCTCGTTAGCAGGTCCCGCAATCTTGAGCTGGTCACGGACGTCACCGAAACCTAGCTCCTGCACGACGACCGGCACTCCGTATTTCGCCGTGAACTGCTCGCCGAGCGCCTGCATGATCTTGACGCGGCCACCGTCGACCCAGATCGTCAGCGTCCCTTCCTTGGAGAAGAGCGGCACGATCGTCGGGCTGGGCTCTGGGCTCGCATTGGGCGTCGCCTCGGGTGTGGGCGATGGTGCGGCGCTCGGCGGCACCGTCGCGACCGGGCTTGCCGTGGGCGAAGGCGCCGCTCCCGTGCCGCAAGCCGCCGCGAACAGGGCGACGGCGACAAGCAGGGTCGCCAAATGCAGGAGCTTCTTCATGGGTTGTCTCCTCCTCGTGGGCCTCTAGTCGGGAGTGATCGCTGGTCAAGGCTGCCAGGTGTAGTTCGGGGTGTCCGCGGTTCCGCTCGCAGGTGTCGTGAAGGTGTGATTGCTCCCTCCTTCCCAGATGACGTTGCCCGCCCCATCACGCTTGACGAACTTGAATTGGATGGCGCGGCTCGCCGGGACGCTTACGGGCAGGAACCAGTCCGGATAGTTCGGGTTGAAGAACGGGATGTAGGGCTTGGCCGCGTCCCAGCTGTCGAGCTCCACCACATCACCGGCGACGTAGATGTTCTGGCCGGTCGCGGTAGTCGCGTTCTCGTGGAAGATCACTTGGACCTGGGGGCCACTGAGCACCCTGTAGCTGAAGGCATTGCTCGTCTGGCTGCCCCGAACGACCGTCACGTTCGTATTGCCGGCCGTGATCGACGGGACGGTTACCTTGATCTCGTCGTTCGCCCAGCACTGGATCGTTGCGGCGGTGGTGCCGAAGTTGACGGTCCCGGCCGTGCTGCCGAAGCCTTCCCCATCTATCGTGACGGTATTGCCGGCTCGGCCGATCGTGGGGCCAACGGCCCCGATCTGGGGCGCGCTCGTCGCGGCGTCACGGAACTGCCAGACGCCGACCTCGCTTGGGCCTAGATCGAAGGCGGTGACTGCGCCGCCGCTGCCGACCGTGATCGCGTTGCCGGACAGCATCCCGCCCAGGTATTCGGTGTACGTGCCCTGAGGCAGATTGGTGACGAGACCGCCGATGTTGTAGGTCGTGCCGCTCCGGTTGATCGCGACGAGGACGATGTCGTCGTAGAACTGGCGCTCGTAGACGAGGACGTTGGCGTTGTCCCAGCGGAATGTCGTGGGTCCGTAGCGAACCGCCGGATTGCTCTTGCGCAGATCGGAGAGCTTCTTCGTTAGCTGGAAGGCGGTCGTCGTCTGGTCGAAGGCCGTCATCCACTTGCGGCCGGCATCGCCGTTCTCGCCGGTCATGTATTGCTCAGTGCCGTAGTAGATCACCGGCGTCCCACGCGACGTGAGGAGAAAGGCGAGCGCCGCGTGAAAGATGCCGCGGTTCGGCTGGATCGACGCCAGGCGCGACTTGTCGTGGCTGTCGAGCCACGGGACCGCGTCATTCTCGACGGTGTAGTCGGTCGCCGTGTAGTTGATCATGTTCTTGAGGTCGGTCATCGACTTGCTGAAGTCGCCGAAGACGCCGCGGGCGGTATTGGCGAACTCGAAATCGAGGATGTTAATCCCGGTCCGATCGGGTGACGTCCGGTAGTCGTCGTACTTCGAATCGGGCGTGCCGATGAAGTACTCGCCGAAGTGAAAGACCGGGCTGCGGGCGTTGATGCGGTCGGCGAACGTCGTCCGAAACGCGTCGCTCTGGTGGAGCGTGGCGTCGTTGCGTATCCCGTCGACGCCGTGGTCGAGCCAGAGGTCGATCGAGTCGTTGAGGTAGCCGACGACGGTCGAGTTCTCCTGGGACAGGTCGGCGAGCTTGGTCAGGTCCCGGAACTGGTAGTCGAAGCGGCTGGTCTGCGTGTCGCCGCGGGGTCCGAGGTGATGGAACAGCCCGAGCGTGTCGCTGCCGTAGCGGCCGAGCAGAGTCCCGTTGCGGTAGAACCCGGCGTTCTCGGCACCGTCGGTGTGGCTCGTGTGGTTCGGGGCGTAGTCGATGACGACCTTGATGCCATTCGCGTGAGCCGTCGAGACGAGCTCGTCGAACTTCGCCCAGCTGCCCCAGTGCTCGTCCGGCCGGAAGAAATCCTTCGCCCAGTAACCGTGGTACCCGTTGTAGTAGGTCCCGTTCTCCAGGTACGGCTGATCGAGGTTGTCGTAGGGCGGGGTGATCCAGATCGCCGTGATGCCCATGTTCTTGAGATAGGCGATGTTGTTGATGATCCCCTGCCAATCACCGCCGAAGTAACGGTTGATGTCGGTGTGGGTCGCGTCGTAGCTGTTGGCGAGACCGAGCGGGTTGTTGTTGCCCGTGTCGCCATCGGCGAACCGGTCGGAGAGAAGCTCATAGATCGTGTCGGACTCGAAGTTCGCCTTGTTGGTGACATCCGTGCTGTTGCAGACGGGCACGGCCACGACCGGCCCGACGTTGATCGGCAAGAGGCTGCCGACGAGCGCGACGGCGGCGGCCGCCCCGAGCAGTCGCCGTATCCTAGACACCATCGTCTGTCCTCCTGTGCTTGTTGTGGCGTGATCTCGTGCGGATCTCCGGTGCGCGGGTGGTCCCCCGGAGGATCAACTCGGTCGGCAGCACGATCCGCTCCGCGGAGCCGCGGTCGGCGAGAGCGTCGAGAAGGAGCTCGGCGGCGATCCGACCCTTGTCGACGATCGGCTGCCGGACCGTCGTCAGCGGCGGGCAGGAGAGTTCG
This sequence comes from Chloroflexota bacterium, assembly GCA_021801545.1. Classification (GTDB taxonomy): domain Bacteria; phylum Chloroflexota; class Limnocylindria; order Limnocylindrales; family CSP1-4; genus JAKAHU01. Next base: position 17,059 of record JAJYXX010000382.1, read on the forward strand.
GCAAGGATGGTGTCGTCGAATCCAATGATCTCGAGTTCCTCCGGGACCCTGAATTCAGCCCGCGCAGCCGCCGCGAGCGCCCCGGCCGCGATCGCGTCGCTGACGGCGAGAACGGCCGTCGGTCGCAGCCCTGAACGCAGCGCCGTCAGGAAGCCCTGCCGGCCGCCCTCGACGCTCGCTACCGACGGAATGAGCCACTGGTCGCGCCAGGCCACGCGCGCGTCGCGGAACGCCTGCTGGTAGCCGCGGAGTCGCCGGCCACCGACGCCATGCAGCGGATCATCGAGGTGACCGTACGGCGTCTCGAACGTGAGGACCAGCACGTCCCGATGGCCGGCGGCCAAGAGGTGCGCGGCGGCGCGGCTGGCGCCACCCTCATCGTCGACGTTCACCGAGGAAACGGTTTCCGAGTCGCCGTCGACGATGACGAAGGGGACGCCGCGCCGCCGAAGCGGCTCGATCTCCCGGTAGCCCTCGTTGAGGCCAACGATGATGAAACCGTCGACGGGCGCCCGGGCGATGACATCCTCGAGCGTGCCGTCGACCGGCGAGCCGACGACGAGCATCGAGCGGTCCTGCTCGGCGCAGGCGGTGCCAACACCCTGTAGGAACGCAGCGAAGAACGGATTCTCGAAGATCGCCCCGATGCCCTGCGGCACGAGCACGCCCAGCACGCCGACTTGGCGCGACACGAGCGCCCGCGCGAAGGGGCTCGGCGCGTAGCCGAGCTCGCGCACCGCGGCCATGATCCGCTGCGCGGTTTCCGCGCCCAGCTGGTCCGGGTTGTGGAAGGCGAAGGAGACGGCCGTCGGTGAGACGCCGGCACGGCGGGCAACATCGGCGATGGTGACCCGGGAGGTGCCCAACGGCAGATCCTCTAAAGGCCTTTACTAAAAGCCTTTAGACCATAATCGGCTCGGGAGTGCTTGTCAAGAGGCCGTCGCCAGAACACGTCCGGGCAGAACCGGAGCCTCGAAGGCGCGGGCGCCGTTGGTGAGCTGGACAGGCACGAACTCGGCGCCCCGGACGACCTCCTCCTCCGGAGACAAGCCCCTGAGGCCGGATTGCGATTCGGACGACATCGATGATCGTCTTGCTGGGCCTACCGCCGAGCCTCGGACGACCGGTTGCGGCGCCTCGACTCACGACTGGGCACGCGTCGGCTCTGGACGGCGGCGTAGGTCCGCTCGAGCGCGCTCATCGTCCGCTCGTACGAGCGCTGGGCGACGCCGACGAACAGGCAGTCGATGACGGCGAGCTGGGCGATCCGGCTGGCCATGGCGCCCGACCGAAAGGTCGTCTCGCGGGCGGCCGTGGTGAGCACGTGCCGGGCGTGCTCGGTCAGGGGCGAGCGGCCGAAGTTGGTGATGGCGACGGTGGTGGCCCCCCGGTCTGCGGCGAGGCGCAGGGCCTCGATCGTGTCGATCGTCGTCCCGGTGTGCGAGATCGCGACGGCGACGTCGCGGGGTCCCAGCAGTGCGGCCGAGGTCAGGGCCGCGTGCGGGTCGGGCCAGACGGACGAGAGCAACCCGATCCGGTGCAGCTTCTGGTGGAGGTCCTGGGCGACGAAGCCACTGGCGCCGATCCCGTAGATGTCGACGCGCTCGGCCCTCGATACCGCGTCGATCGCCCGCGAGAGCGCGCTGAGATCGAGCGTGGCGGCGGTGTCCTCGATGGCCCGCGCGTCACTGTAGGTGATCTTGGCGACGATCTGCTCGATGCTGTCGGTCCGGCTTATGTCGCCGGTGAGGTGGGCGGCCGGGCCGTTATCCGCCTCCTCCCGGCCGGTCTCTCTGGCCAGGGCGAGACGCAGGTCCGGGTAGTGCCGGTAGCCCACCGCGTGGCAGAACCGGAGCACCGTCGCTGCGGAGGTGCTGCACTGACCGGCGAGTGCGCTGATCGAGCGCCCGGCGGCAGCGGCAGGGTCGTCGAGCACGGCCTGGGCGACGCGGCGCTCGGCCGGACGAAGGGTCGGGAGGGCGGCGCACACCGGCTCCGCCGTTGCTGGCGACAGCTCCCCTGAGCTCCCACCGCCCGGAGGAACCGGCGGCGAAGGCTACGCTTGCATCCGTACGACGGCCACGCTTCTTTTGACGCCGCGAATCACGTGCCCGGACCCAGCATTCCCCCGGGTCGCTTGTCCACGTCACATCGAGCGCGGCACATGGCGAACAATCTCGTTTACGATCTCGCCCAGAGGACCATCGGCTGGAATCGCGATGCCCGGCTCGTCGGGCTCGAGTGTCTCGAGCGTCTCGAACTGGCTCGCGAGCAGTGCCGGCGGCATGTAGTGGCCCTGGCGCCGTTCGACGCGGCTGACGATGACCGCCGGCGGGACGACCAGGTGGGCGAACCAGACCGAGGGGTGCCCGCGCCGCAGCAGGTCGCGGTACGTACGCCTGAGCGCGGAGCACGCCACGATCGCGGGCTCCGAGGCTGTCTCGCGCTCACCGATCCAGGATGCGATCGCCTCGAGCCACGGGCGACGGTCGGCGTCGGTCAGCGGCTCGCCCGACCGCATCTTCGCGACGTTCTCTGGCGGATGGAGGTCGTCGCCATCGGCAGTTGCCCAGCCCAACCGGCCGGCAAGGGCCTTCATGACGCTCGTCTTGCCGGTCCCCATCACACCCATCACGACGATTGTCACCGAAGGTGGGGACGCCGACCCTGCCAGGTCAGTCCTCTGTGGCATCGACACCGCTATCGGACGACCCGGCCGGAGTCGCCGCGAACCACCCGCTCAACCTCCTCACGCGTCGCCATGCTGGCATCGCCCGGCGTCGTCATCGCGAAATGCAACGGCGCGACCGGCATCATCGAGCTCGACGACTGGTATGGACGCGGCCGCACGAGGTGGATCGGTGTTGTCGGCTGGCCACGCAGGCTCGACGGTCATCGTCGCTCCCTGTCGATCGCGGTGGAGATCTGCGGGGCGGTCGCGTCCTCCGGGTCCGCCCACTCCTCATTCGGGACCCGTGCGTGCCAGCCAGGTCGTCCTGGGTCGCGGTCGTACGGATAGCCGCCGAGCTCTTCGAACAGTCGGGCGTACCGTGCCATGCGCTCAGGATCCAGGTCGACGCCGAGCCCCGGTCCCTCCGGCACGGCGATCGACCCGTTGCGGTACGGCAGCTTGCCGCCCGCCACGATGTCGTCCGCGAGCTGGTGGTAGTGCGCGTCGGCGGCGAACGGCATCGCTGGCAACACGGCCCCGAAGTGCAGCATCGTCGCGAGTTGGATTCCGAGCTCACCCGACGAGTGGACGCCGATCCCGAGCTGGAACGTCTCGCACACAGCGGCGGCCCTGAGCACCGGACGGATCCCGCCCCAGAACGTAGTGTCGAGGAGCACGACGTCGACCGCAGGGTCGCGCAGGTTCGCGGCGAGCTGCTCGAAGTTGGTGACAACCGTGTTCGTCGCGATCGGGAGACCGACCGCCTGTCGGATCTGCCGGAGCCCGTTCATCCCCCAGGTCGGGTCCTCGTAGTAGTCGTTCCGGAGACCCTTGATCGCGGTGCCGACCCGGATCGCGTCGGGCACGCTGTATGAGGCGTTCGGATCGATCCGCAGAGTGTCGTGGGGGAAAGCCTCGGCCAGGGCCTGGAATGAGTGCAGCTCGTAGTCCGGCGGGAAGACCCCGGCCTTGAGCTTGTGCGTCCGGAACCCGTGACGCGCCTTCAGGTCGCGCGCATGCTCGACGAGCTGCTCGATCGTTCGCACCTCCCCACGACTGGTTTCGGGATCGGGGTAGCGGTAGAAGAGATAGCTGGCGAAGGCCACCGCGTCGCGCATCTTGCCGCCGAGGAGGTCGTAGACGGGGACCTCGAGCAGCCGGCCGATCGCGTCGAGGCACGCGAACTCGATCGCGGCGTGGATCTGCGTCCTGTTGTCGTAGAGCGCGGCGGTCGGGTTGAGGATCTTGAACCAGAGCGCGGTGGTGTCGAAGACGTCGTGGCCGAGCAGCTTGGGCCGGAGTGACTCCACGGTGAGTCGGGCGCTCTGGCCGCCGCCACCCATCTCGCCAAGGCCCACGACGCCACTCTCGGTCTGGATCTCGACGATCGTCCGGACGAAACGACCCCAGTGCGCGCCGGCCGCATGGCGGAGCGGGGCCTCGAGGGGGACGGTGACGGTGGTCGCTCGGATGTCGGCGATCCTCGATCCGCGCCGCTTCCGGTACGCCGAGGCTCGGAATGTGCCGGTCGGGACGGTCATCGGTCGGCTCCCGGGTGTGCCACGGACATGCTCGCCTCCTGCGGCATCGTCTTCTCCTGCGGCGCGACTCGGGCGAGCGCCGCGGCCTGCTCGAGCACCCAGCGGACCGGCCTGCCGAGCCGTTCGGCGGCGGCCACGGCGTCCGCGTACTCCGCCTGGATCGTGACCGGCTCCCCGTCGAGCAGGCCGCGCTTCACCCGGACCTCGCAATCCCCGACGCGGACGGTCACCTCGTCGCGCGGCAGCGCCCGGCGCACGACCGGCCGGACGCGCAGGCCGAGCGTCGTCGACGCCGCGAAGAGGGCGCGTGCGGCTGCATCGACCAGGCTCTCGGCCACGAGCGCGGTCACGACGTGGCCCGGCCGGCCCTTGCGCATCACGACCGGCGTCAGCCAGGCGTCGAGCGCGCCGGCGCCCATCAGCTCGTCGAGGACCGCGGGCCAGAGCCGCGGATCGAGGTCGTCCACCGTCGCCTCGATCTCCAGCAGGTCGTCCCGCCGCCACGGGACGCCGCCCCCGGCCGGCGCGAGCGCCGATCCCAGGACCACGCGCAGGACGTTGGCGCGATCTGGCCGGTCCGCCGAGCCGGCGCCCACCCCGACTGCGTCGATCCGCATCGGCGGCAGCTGGCCCCACTCATCGGCGAGGGTCGCGAGCAGCGCGGCGCCCGTTGGCGTGCACAGCTCCCGGTCGCCACCCCCGGCGGTCACGGGTGCGCCGCTGGCCGAGAGGATCGCCAGGACGGCCGGGACCGGAACCGGGATCTCCCCGTGCGCAGAGCTCGCGGTCCCTGAGCCGAGGGCGACGCAGCTCGCGACGATGCGACGACCACGGGGATCGAGTAGCCCGAGCGAGTCGAGCGCCGCCCCGCACCCGACGACGTCGGCTAGCGCGTCGAGCGCACCGACCTCATGCAGGTGAGCCGTCCTGGGATCCTCGCCGTGGACCCGCCCTTCGGCCTCGCCGAGGAGCCGGAACACATCGGTCGCGAAGGTCGCAACGGCGGGGCCCAATGGGGCACGCGCGACGACGCTCAGCACATCGGCCACGCTCCGCAGCGTGGCCGACTCGGGCGCGCGGACGGCCACCTTCATCGCTCGAAAGCCGTGCCTGCGGACTTTGTGGAAGCGGACCTCGATCGGCTCGACATCGAGACCGCCGACCGCCGTAGTCACGGCCGCGGTCACCCGCCCGGAATCGTCGGTGGCGTCGACCAGCGCGCCGAGCAGCATGTCGCCCGATGCGCCGGCCGACGCGTCGATCCACAGGCAGCGGCTGGATTCGGCCACGGCGTCTCTCCTCGTGCGGTGGCGAAGAGCCGAGTCTGGCACAGGGCGTCCTCGGCGTCCTGTCGGCGCCATGATAAATGACTCTTGACATTTTCTGCAAGCGGTTTCATCTTCCTCGCATGAAACAGACCGAGGGGCCGTTGGGCTGGATCTCCGGGCGTCTGGCATGAGCACTGATCCCAAGCGATCTGCACCGGCCCCCGCCGACACGACCGACACTTCCACCCGAGCGGAAGGTGACTCCCCGCCCTCGATCCGCGACGTTGCGCGGCGCGCCAACGTCTCCGTCGCGACCGTCTCGCGGGCGTTCGCCGAGCCCGGCCTCGTCCGCCACGAGACGCTCCAGCGCGTTCTCGCCATCGCCGACGAGCTCCGCTACCGCCCAAGCCGGGCCGCGCGAAGCCTCACCACCGGCAAGACGGGCAACATCGGCGTCGTCGTCCCGGACCTCGGCAACCCGTTCTTTCCGGCGATCCTCAAGGGCGCGCAGGCTCGGGCGCGAGAGGCCGACTACGCGGTCTTCCTGGCCGACTCGGAGGAGAACCCGCGACTCGAGATCGAGCTCGTGCGCGCGATGGCCAAGCAGGTGGACGGCGTCGTCCTCTGCTCATCTCGGCTCAAGGAGCCGCAGCTGCAGCAGCTTCGGCGGGACACGACCCTCGTCCTGCTCAACCGGCGCGTCCGCGGCGCGTCTGGCGTGCTGCTCGACAGCGCCGGCGGGATGCGCCAGGCCGTCGAGCACCTCGTCGCCATCGGTCACCGGCGGATCGCATTCCTGTCCGGCCCCGCCCAGTCGTGGTCCAACCGCGAGCGCCGCCGGGGACTGCGGGCGGGAAGTCGCGGCCGGCAGCTCGAGACACTCGAGTTCGGCCCATTTGCGCCGACGTTCGAGGCTGGCCAGCATGCCGCCGACCTCACCGTGGCCGCGGACGTCACCGCGGTCATCGCCTACAACGACCTGATGGCGCTCGGTGTCCTGAGCAGGCTCGCCGATCGCGGGATCCAAGTGCCCGGGGAGATGAGCGTCGTCGGTTTCGACAACATCCCGATGGCCGGGATGGCGACGCCGCACCTCACCACCGTGGCGCTGCCGCTTGAGCTGTCAGGTCGGGTTGCCATCGAGCTGCTCGTGGAGCAACTCGCACACCCCGGCTCGGGTACGCACGAGCAGATGCTCGATGCCCAGCTGATCGTTCGCGCATCCACGGCTCCGCCGCGCAACGATCTTCGGTCGGGCCTCCGGCCAGTCAACGCGGAGCCGTCGGAGCCGACGACGGCAGCCTGAGTCCGACTAATTTCAGGCCAGTTGGAGGAGAACGTCATATGCGACACGCCAGATGGCAGCGGTGGCTGGGACTGTCCCTGGTCGCCGGCTTGGTCGTTTCCGCTTGCGGAGCGCCCAGCAGCTCGAGCGGCGGCAACGCCGGCAGCAGCACCACCCCCAGCGACCCCGGCGCCGGTGCCCCGGCGGAGCCGGTCACGATCAACATCCTCGACGTCGCTGGCAACCTCCAGCTGACGCAGGGGATGATCGACAACTTCAAGGCTGCGAATCCTTCGATCGTCAAGGACATCACGTTCACCAAGGCGACCGCGCCCGAGATGGCGGGCAAGCTGCAGGCGCAGCAGGGGGCCGGCGAGGCACAGATCAACCTGGTCCTGACCGGAACCGACGGCCTCTCGGCCGGCATCAAGCAGGGCCTGCTGACCAAGATCCTGCCCGACTATGAAGACGTCTTCCCGAACCTCATGGAGAACTACCTGGAGCCCGCCGCGGACATGCAGGAGCTTGCCCAGGGATACGGCGTGGCGATCGTCTACTACCCGTCGGGTCCGCTCGTCGAGTACAACCCCGACAAGGTCCCGAACCCGCCGACCACCCCTCAAGAGCTGCTCGACTGGGCGAAGGCGAACCCCGGCAAGTTCGAGTACGCCCGACCGGCCAACTCCGGCCCCGGCCGCACCTTCCTGATGGCCCTCCCGTATCTCCTCGGCGACAAAGATCCCCTGGACCCGACGAACGGCTGGGAGAAGACGTGGGCCTATCTCAAGGAGCTCGGTCAGTACATCAATGTCTACCAGACCGGCACAACGGCGACGATGAAGGACCTCGCGGCGGGGACCGTTGACATCATCGCGTCCACGACTGGGTGGGACATCAACCCCCGCGTTCTCGGCACGGTGCCGAACACGGCGAAGGTCGGACTCCTCCAGCCGATGAACTGGGTCACCGACGCGCAGTACGCGGTCATCCCGAAGGGTGTCTCGAGCGATGTCCTGAACGCCAACCTGAAGCTGATCGCGTGGATGCTCCAGCCCGAGCAGCAAGCGATCGCCTACGACAAGGGCTACTTCTATCCGGGGCCGGCTGTGAAGGGCGTGACGCTCGACATGGCACCAAAGGACAGTCAGGATGTCATCAACCAGTACGGCCGCCCCGAGTACTCGCAATGGATCGACCAGTACCCGAAGCACCCGTCGTTGCCCGCCGATGCGCAGGTGACGGCGTTCGACATCTGGGACCGCGAGATCGGCAAGCGGTAGGCGAAGGAGCCTGAGCGTGCAGGATCAGCGCTTCTCCGAGCTGCGGCTCGCTGGCATCGGCCGCACCTTCGGCGCTCAGGCCGCTCTGCGCGATCTCAGCCTGACGATCCGGGGGGGCGAGTTCATCGCCCTCCTCGGACCGTCAGGGTGTGGTAAGTCAACGGCGTTGAACTGCCTTGCAGGGCTCCTGCCGCTCACGACGGGCAGCATCTGGCTCGACGATCGGCGGATCGACGGCCTGCCGCCTGAGCGGCGCGGGTTCGGGATGGTCTTCCAGAACTACGCGCTCTTCCCTCACATGACCGTCCGCGACAACATCGCGTTCGGGCTGAAGATGCGGAAGGTCCCCAAGTCCGAGCTGCTGCGGCGCGTCGACGACGTCATGCGCCTCGTCCGCCTCGAGGACCATGCCGGGAAGCTGCCGCCGCAGCTGTCCGGCGGTCAGCAGCAGCGGGTCGCGATCGCCCGCGCGATCGTCTACGAGCCACCGGTGGTGCTGATGGACGAGCCGCTCTCCAATCTCGACGCGCAGCTCCGGCTCGCGATGCGGACAGAGATCCGGCGGCTCCACCAGACCCTCCATCTCACCACGATCTACGTCACCCACGACCAGGTCGAGGCACTCTCGATGGCCGACCGCCTGGTTGTCCTTCGGGAAGGCATCGTCCAGCAGGTCGGTACCCCCGACGAGGTCTACGGCGATCCCGCCAACCGCTACGTCGCGGGGTTCATGGGCTACCGGAACATGCTCGAGCTGGACGTCGCCCGGGTCACCGGCACCGAGGCGGTCGTGACCGGGCAGGGCGTCCGGTTCACCGGACGCGCATTCGGGCAGCTCGAGACGACACGAGCGGTGGCGGCGATCCGGCCGGAGGACATCGTGGTCGAGGCCGCCGGACCCAATCAGGTCCAGGTCATCGCGGAGGTCGTCGAGTACCACGGCCACGAGATGCTCGTGGAGGCGCGGCTCCCGGGTGGGGACCCGCTCTTCTTCCGCACCGAGAAGCGGCTCGCCCCCGGCGATGCGACAACGGTCTCGGTGCCGACGGACCGGGTGCTCGTCTATCCGGCGGACACCCCGGCAGCCCTGGTCGAGGAAGTGGCATGACGGTGGCGGCGACGCCGGAAGCGACGGCGGCGATCGCCGCCCGAACCGGGCGCCCGTCGCTGCGTCACCGGCTCGCGGAGCGCGGGATCGATCGCGTCCTCCTGCTGCTCGTACCGGGCGTCCTCTTCCTCGTCCTTCTCTTCGTCTACCCGTTCCTCTACGGGCTGCAGCTGTCGTTCGCGCCGGAGCAGGGCGGCCCGCTCTCCAACTACCAGACCTTCTTCTCCGACCCGTACCTGCGGGACACGATCGCGACCACCATGTGGATCGGCCTCCCGGCTGCTCTCATCAACGTGCTCGCCTCGGTCCCGATCGCCTACCAGATGCGCGGGCGGTTCCGGGGCAAGCGGACGCTGACGACCCTCCTCGTCGTCCCGATCACGCTCGGGACGGTGCTCACGGCGGAGGGCCTGATCCAGTACGTGGGCCCGTCCGGCTGGGTCAACAAGTTCCTCCGCGACTTCGGTCTCGTCGACCAGCCGCTGATCCTGATCCACAACTACTGGGGCGTCTTCTTCTCGCTCGTCATCACCGGCTTCCCGTTCGCCTTCCTCCTTGTCCTCTCGTACCTGTCGGGGATCGACCCGACCCTCGAGCAGGCCGCCGCGAGCATGGGCGCCGGCTGGAGGCAGCGGTTCCGGTACGTGACGCTGCCGCTGCTCGCGCCGGGCCTCGCGATCACGTTCTGCCTCTCGTTCGTGCTGGCCTTCTCGGTCTTCCCGTCGGCCAACCTCGTCGGCGACCCCTCAGGTTCGACTCGGGTCATCGCGATCGCCGCTTTCCATGCGGCGTTCGAGCAGTACGACTACTCGATGGGCTCGGCAATCGCGATGATCATGGGTGCCGTCATGCTCGCCGTCATCGCGCTCGTGCTCGGCTGGCGCAGCACCCTGTACCGAGGCGCGACCGGAGGCAAGGGCTGATGGCCGTCACCGCGAACGCCCCCGCGGCCCTCGTTCCGCCCGAACAGAAGCCGCGACTCCGCCTCACCCGTGCGGGCGCGGTGCTGGTCTGGGGCGCCGTCGCGTTCTTCTTCCTTCATTTGGTCGCACTCATCGCCACGGTGGTCATTGATTCGTTCGCCACGACGTGGTTCGGGTCGTGGCTGCCCGACGGCTACACGACGCACTGGTACGCCGATGCCTGGGACGAGTACAACCTGTCCCGGGTGGTCCTCGTCACGGGCCAGGTGGCGGCGATCGTCGTGGCTGTCTCGGTGCTCGTCGGCGTTCCGGCCGCGTATGCGCTCGCTCGCCGCAACTTCCCCGGCAAGCGGCTGATCAGTGTCCTCTTCCTGCTGCCGATCCTCATCCCGCCGATCACCTACGGCATCCCGCTCGCCACGGTCCTCTACAAGTTCCAGTTGGCGGGCAGCCTGTCCGGGGTGATCCTCGCCAACCTCGTGCCCACGGTCCCGTTCGT
>JAJYXX010000395.1 GCA_021801545.1 Chloroflexota bacterium
GCAAGGTTCCGGCAGGGCGGGCCAAATCTGGCGCACGGCGGGCTGGCTCCGGCAGGGCGGCCGGAATCGGCCGGGTGGGGCGCGGCTCCGGCAGGGACCTACTGTGGCCAGGCGAGGACCATGATCTTGATCTCGGTCATGTCCTCGATCGCCCAGCGCAGCCCCTCGCGCCCGAGGCCGGAGTCCTTCACGCCGCCGTACGGCATGTGGTCGATTCGGTAAGTCGGGATGTCGTTGACGATGACGCCGCCGACCTCGAGCTCGCTGTAGGCCTGCCAGGCGTTCGCCAGGTCGTTCGTGAAGATCCCCGTCTGAAGACCGAAGAACGAATCATTCACGCTCCGGATCGCGTCGCCGATCTCGGCGAACGGGAAGACGACGACGAGCGGCGCGAACGCCTCGTTCGAGCAGACGCGGGCGGTGACCGGAGTATCGGCCAGGATCGTCGGCGGGAAGAACGTCCCGTTCGCCTTGCCGCCGAGCAGGACCCGGCCGCCCGTCGCCACCGCCTCGTCGACCCACTGCTGGGTCCGGGCGGCCGCGGCCGCGTCGACCATCGGGCCGAGATCGGTCGTCGGGTCGAGCGGATCGCCGAGCTTGAGCGCCGCGGCCCCGGCACTGAACTTCACCATGAACTCGTCCCACACCTCGGCGTGGACGAACATCCGCTGGACGCTGATGCAGACCTGGCCGGAGTAGGTGAAGGCCCCGATCAGGATGCGCTTGACGGCCCAGTCGAGGTCGGCGGTCCGGTCGACGATCACGCCGGCGTTGCCGCCGAGCTCGAGCACGACCTTCTTCTTGCCCGCCCGCTCCTTCATCCGCCAGCCGACCGAGGGGCTGCCGGTGAATGTCAGGAGCTTGAAGCGCGGGTCGGCCACCATCCGGTCGCCGAGCTCGCGGGTCATCGGCAGGATCGAGACCGAGCCGGCCGGCGCTCCCGAGTGCTCGATGATCTCGGCCACGGTGAGCATCGTGAGCGGGTCCTTGGAGGGCGGCTTGAGGACGATCGTGTTTCCGGCTGCAAGCGCCGGGGCGATCTTGTGGGCGGCGAGGTTGAGCGGGAAGTTGAACGGGCTGATGCCGGCGATCGGTCCGAGCGGGAAGCGCCGCGTGATCCCCACCCGGCCCTTCGAGGAAGCCATGATGTCGAGCGGGATCACCTCGCCGTACATCCGTTCCGCCTCCTCAGCGCCCAGGCGGAATGTGACGACGGCCCGATCGACTTCGCCATACGCGTCGCGGAGCGGCTTGCCCGCCTCGAGCGCGATCAGCCGGGCGAGCTCGTCGCGCCGGGCCCTGATCCCCTCTGAGATGCGGTGCAGGATCGAAGCGCGCTCGTAGGCCGGCAGCCTGCGCGTCACCTCGAACGTGGCGACCGCGGCCTCGACGGCCTCCTCGTACTGGGCCTCGGTGGCGTTGAAGGTCGCCCCGGCCGGGTGGGCGGGGTCGGCCGGGTTGGCGACCACGAGCCGGTCGGGCGACTCGACCCAGCGGCCGGCGAGGAAGATCGGGTGGGGTGTCGTGCCGGTGACGATGGCCATCGAGACGGCTCCTGCGTGAGGTGGCGTCGACCACATGGCGGGTCGATCTCGGGTCCGTCCATTCTAGTGCCCGGTCGCCGTTCCACGGACCGGTGTGCGGCCGCTCGTGCGGCTGGCGCGCGGCCGGGCATGGGGTCAGGATTCGCAACCGATCCCGTCATGGTCGCCATCGAAGCGATGGGGGTCCGGCGCCAGCACCGTGAAGCGCCGATACGGCACGTCCCGGCAGTCGAGGTCGGGGGGCGGCGGCGGGATGCAGACGCCCGGGTAGGCCGGATCGCAGGAGCCCGCGCCGGGAGCAACCGTCGATCCGGCGGACCCGGCCGGCTGGGACGGTTGCGCGCTCGACGGCGGCTCACCCCACAGGCCCCGACCGGCGTCGCGGGCCTCGCCCTGGGCGGCGAGGTAGAGCTCGACGTACTTGACGTCCGGCGGGTACGTCACCACCTGGGCATAGCCGGCCGCCACGAGCGCCAGGTTCACGAGCGTCCAGGCGGCACCGTCGTGGAGCCAGACGTAGCGCAGCAGCCGACCATAGCGGTCGTACTCACTGACGTCGCGCTCGAGGACGACGTCTCGCCCCTCGACGAGGGCGCGGTTGGCGGCCGAGGCCTGCGGGCCCATCCACTCGACCGGCGATCCCGGCTTGACGGTCTCGGGCATGTCGACCCCGATGTAGCGAAGCTTCTCCTGGCCGCGCCCGCGATCGATGACGATCGTGTCACCGTCGACGACGCGGACGACCCGGGCAGGCTCCGTGGGCCCTGTGGGAGCGAACGCCGGCTGCGCCGACCGCGACGCCGAAGGCGAGCGTGCCGGTTGAGACGATGCGGACCCATCTGTCTTCGCTGGCGCCGGAGTCGCCGTGACGGCAGGCCGACGCGTCTCGGATGAGCCGGCCCACGGCGACTCGACCGACGACTGCCCGCACGCGGCGAGGAGCCAGGCACCCACGATGAGGAAGACCGCGAACCGTGGCGGCACACCGCGCCACCCGCCAACCTGCCAGCATGCGCCCGGCGAACGAGGCGGGGGCCGGTGTGCCCGATCCAGGCTCCGTCGCGTCACGAGGAGGATCTCCATGGTCAGCGAGTTTCGTACGTTCCGCCGGTTCATTCACGGCTCGCGGCCCAACCGGATGGACTCGCTGCCCAGGTAGATGGCGGCGGTCAGGCTTGTCGGACAACCGATGCGTCAGCGCTCGCGACCTCGACGCCGACCGGTTCAGCAGCCACCTCGGCAGGGACCACGCCGGTCCGCGCACCCAGGACCGGCTCGCGACCATCGCGCAAGGCGATCGCCGTCTCGATGAAACCGTCGAAGAGCGGATGGGGGCGGTCGGGGCGGCTGCGGAACTCGGGGTGGAACTGGCTGGCCACGAACCAGGGATGGTCGCGCAGCTCGATGATCTCGACGAGCCGCCCGTCGGGCGATTGACCGGACATCAGCATCCCGGCACCCTCGAGGGTCTGGCGGTAGCGGTTGTTCACCTCGAACCGGTGGCGGTGACGTTCGTAGACGACCTCGGACCCGTAGGCCGCGGCTGCCTTCGAGCCAGCCGCGAGGCGCGCCGGGTAGAGCCCGAGCCGCATCGTGCCGCCCTTCTCCTCCATGTCGCGCTGGTCGGGCATGAAGTCGATCACGGGGTGCTCGGTGAACATGTCGAACTCGGTCGAGTTCGCGTCGGGCGTCCCGAGCACCTCGCGCGCGAACTCGATGACCGCGCACTGGAGCCCCAGGCAGAGGCCGAGGTACGGAATCCGCTCCCGGCGCGCGCAGCGGGCGGCGAGGATCTTGCCCTCGATCCCGCGATGGCCGAAACCGCCCGGGACGAGGACGCCGGCCGCTCCGGCCAGTCGCTCCCCGACGTTCTCCCTGGTGAGCGACTCCGAGTCGATCCAGCGGATCGAGACATCGACCTCGTTCGCCCAGCCGGCGTGCTTGAGCGCCTCGGTGACCGAGAGGTACGCGTCCGGCAGCTCGATGTACTTGCCGACGAGCGCGATCTCGATGCTCGGCTTCGGGCGCTTGATCCGCTCGACCATCGCCTGCCAGGCGGTGAGGTCCGGCTCGCCGGCAACCCCTTCGAAACCGATCTCGCGGACGACGAGCTGGCCGAGCCCCGCCGCCTCGAACAGGAGCGGTACCTCGTAGATCGTCTCCGCCGTCTCGGCCGGGACCACCGCCTCGGGGGCGACGTCAGTGAAGAGGGCGATCTTCTCGCGGATCTCGTCGCTCACCGGGTGGTCCGAGCGCAGGACGATGACGTCGGGCTGAATCCCGATCCCGCGCAGCTCTTTCACCGAGTGCTGGGTCGGCTTCGTCTTCAGCTCGCCCGTCGCCGCGAGCTCCGGGAGCAGCGTGACGTGGACGTAGAGGACGTTCGTCCGCCCGACGTCCTTGCGCATCTGGCGGATCGCCTCGAGGAACGGGAGCGACTCGATGTCACCCACGGTACCCCCGACCTCGACGATCACGATGTCCGGGTCGCCGACCCGCGCGACCCGTGTGATCCGCTCCTTGATCTCGTTCGTGATGTGGGGGATGACCTGGACCGTCCCGCCGAGGTAGTCGCCCCGGCGCTCCTTGGCGATCACCGCCTGGTAGATCCGGCCGGTCGTCACGTTCGAGAGCTGGGTCAGGTTCTCGTCGATGAACCGCTCGTAGTGACCCAGATCGAGGTCCGTCTCCGCACCGTCGTCGGTGACGAACACCTCGCCGTGCTGGTAGGGCGACATCGTCCCGGGGTCGACGTTGATGTACGGATCAAGCTTGAGGATGGAGACGGAGAGACCCCGGGCCTTGAGGATCCGACCGACACTGGCGGCGGTGATGCCCTTCCCGAGCGAGGAGGTGACACCTCCGGTCACAAAGACATACTTCGCCATGGGTTCGGGTCCTCCGGGGGTTTTTCCGATAGTAGCGGCCGACTCCAGCTGGTGCAAACGTCAGCGAATCGAAAACCCCTCGGTGGTGCGCTCGACGGCCGTCACCCCCTCCAGGCCCCCGAACAGAACGAACGCCACCTCGGCCTCGAGCGCCTCACCCGGGGCGAGGATGCGGGCCCGGCCGGCCGCCGCAGCCTCCTCGAGCTGCATCGGGTAGCCGGTCCACGGCTCGAGGGCCACGTGGTGGTGGCCACGCCAGCCGCCGTAGACCTGCCAGAGCCAGGCGTGCGGGAAGACCTCCCGCGGAAAGACGATCGCCAC
>JAJYXX010000302.1 GCA_021801545.1 Chloroflexota bacterium
TCCCCCACCTCGTCCGCGGGTCGCGCAGCGTGACGGCGGCAGGCACCACCCCGAGAGCCGGCGCGTGGCGGGTGATCTCGCGCTCGATCGCACCGCGCGCCCGCTCGGCGAACCAGGCCCGAAGAACTGCGTCCGGCGTGCGCCGGTCACGAGCGATGATCCGGACCACGATCTCGTCGACATCGTCGGCGCCCTCCCGGCTGACGGTCGAGCGAGGGAGCGACAGAGGTCCGGCCTCGATCCGGACCCGGTGCGGCTCGCCCCGGAACCTGAGCACGGAGCCGGTTGCCAGCTCGCCGTCCGGTACGGCACCGGCCCGGGCGCTGGCCTGACGGGCGAGATGGCGGCGCAGCCAGGCCTCCCGCTCGAGGAGGAACCCCTCGACCGCCGCCTCCATCCCGCGCCCGACCCCGCGCCGGACGGCCGGCACGGTGACGACGACGCCCCGCCGCGGGTCGACAACGACGCGCAGCCGGCGGGCACGGGGCGAGTGGCGGACGGTGTACGCAAGCGGACCGCCCGGCAGGTCCACCCGGGCGGCCGTCTCGAAGGAACTCACGACCGCGATGGTGACAGACAATGGCCCGCGCGCGGCGCGCTTCAGCCCCGTGCGGCGCGCTTCAGCCCCGTGCGGCGCGCTTCAGCCGCGTGCGGCGCGCTTCAGCCGCTTGCGAACCTCCTCCGGGACGAGCACGGCCAGCGGGGCGACCGCGAACAGCGCGACCAGGAACGCGGGATCGAGCGGCGCGGAGTGGACGACGCCCTGGAGCGGCGGCCAGTAGACGATCGCCAGGAGGAACGTGATCTCGGTCGCGATCCCGAGCCAGATCAGGCGGTTGCTGAAGAAGCCGAGCTGGAACGCGGACAGCGACTCCGACCGGCTGGCGAAGACGTTGCCCACCTGGCAGGCCACGATCGCTGCCAGGCAGGCGGTCGTTGCCTCGGCGAGGACGCCAGTCGTCACCGGATCGGCCGTGTGGGCCAGAAGCGCCGGTGTCACCCCCTGGAGCTCCGCCAACCCGTAGCCGTGGCGTGCCCAGGTCGCGAAGAAAGCGGCGAGGCTGACGAGCGCCTCGACGATGCCCAGGAAGGCATAGCTCCGGAGCAGCATCGGCAGGTCGATCAGGGCGCTGCCCTTCGACCGGGGCGGACGGGTCATCAGGCCGGCCTCCGGCGCCTCGGCGCCGAGGGCGAGGGCAGGCACCATGTCGGTCCCGAGGTCGACCGACAGGATCTGCATGACATTCAGCCCGGGCGGCACCTTCAGGCCGACCATCGCCACGAAGGGCGCCATCTCCGGCACGTTCGAGGTGAGGATGTAGGTGGCGAACTTCCGGATGTTCTGGTAGATCGCCCGACCGTGTTCGATCGCGCTGACGATCGTGGCGAAGTTGTCGTCGAGGAGAACGATGTCGGCCGCCTCGCGGGCCACGTCCGTGCCGCTCACGCCCATCGCGATCCCGATGTTCGCCGCCCGGAGGGCCGGGGCGTCGTTCACGCCGTCGCCGGTGACCGCGACGAGGTGGCCGAGCTCCTTGTAGGCGCGAACGAGGCGCAGCTTCTGCTCCGGTGTCGCGCGGGCGAAGATCAGGCCCTCACCGCGGCGCAGGAGCTCGCGCAGGGCGGCCTCCGGGAGCTGGTCGAGACGGGGCCCGGTGACGACCGTCGCCTCGTCGTCGGCCGGGACGAGGCCGATCAGCCGACCGATCGCCGCCGCCGTGTGTCCGTCGTCGCCGGTCACCATCGTCACCCGGATCCCCGCCGCGCGGCAGGCGGTGATTGCCGGCGCCACCTCCGGTCGCGGCGGATCGTGCATGGCGATGAGACCGATGAACGTCAGGCCGGTCTCGAGCTCGCCGGGATCGAGGTCGAGCAGGCGGCTGCCGCCCTCGTGCATCGCGACGCCGAGGACCCGCAGACCCTTCCCGGCCAGCGCGTCGTTCGCCGCCAGGATGGCCGCCCGCTCCCTGTCGTCGAGGGCGGAGGCCTCCCCTTCGCCGAGAATCCAGGTGCAGCGCGGCAGGAGCTCGGTCGGTGCCCCCTTCGTGAAGACGAGGTAGGGCGCCCCGGTCAGCCACAGGTCCGGCAGGTGCCAGCGCAGGATGACGCTCATCATCCGTCGCCGGGCATCGAACGGGACCTCGCGCCGACGCAGCGCACCGTCACGCAGCGCGTCGGGCCCGACGCCCGCCTTCGCCGCTGCGACGCACAGGGCGCCCTCGGTCGGATCGCCGAGGACCGTCACCTCGCCCGGTGCTCCAGCCAGCTGGAGGCGCGCGTTCGAGCAGAGCGCAGCGCCGGCGAGCAGGAGTCGCAGCGGCCGCAGGTGCTCGCCGGCGGCGGTCGTGTGGAGCTCGCCAGCCAGCCGGTAGCCGGTGCCGGTCATCGTCGCCGTCGCCCGCCGCGTCCAGAGCTCGGTGACCGTCATCTCGTTCTTCGTCAGGGTGCCGGTCTTGTCGGTGCAGATGACGCTGATCGCGCTCAGCGTCTCGACCGCCGAGAGCCGGCGCACGAGGGCGTTCCGGCGCGCCATCCGCTGGACCGTGATCGCGAGCGAGAGGGTGACCGTCGGCAGCAGCCCCTCGGGGATGTTGGCCACGATGATCCCGATCGCGAAGATGAAGCTTTCGTCGAGCTCGATGCCGACGAGCGCATAGGTGAGGAGGAAGACCGCCACCCCCCAGCCGACCGCCAGGGCGGAGATCACCCGGGCGATCCGGGCGACCTGGAGTTCAAGTGTGCTCCGCTCGCGCTCGACGGTCGCGGTCAGGTGGGCGACGCGCCCGAACTCGGTCGCCCCGCCGGTCGCGTAGACGACCGCCTGGGCCCGCCCGGTGGTGACGGTCGTCCCGCCGAGGACGAGGTTCGACGCCTCGCCCGGACGACCGTCCGTCCCCTCCGGGAGGGCGTCGGCGCGACGGGCGAGCGGCGTCGACTCCCCGGTCAGGACCGAGACGTCGACCGACAGGAGCGCCGACCAGGTGAGACGCGCGTCGGCCGGGACGCGATCGCCCTCCTCGAGCTCGATGACGTCGCCGGGCACGAGCTCGTGCGCCGGGAGGATGCGCAGCTCCCCGTCGCGGCGGACGCGGACCTGGGGCGGCAGCATCCGGGTGAGCTCCTCGAGCGCGCGCTCGGCCCGATACTCCTGCCAGAAGCTGAAGGCGGCGTTGATGATGATCACCGACCAGATCGCCCAGCCGAGCTCGGGCGTGCCCGAGACGAAGGCGAGCAGCCCGCCGACCCACAGCAGGAGCGCCATGAAGTGGGTGAGCTGGTCGGCGAAGCGGAGGACAAGCGGCCGGCGGACCGGGCGGGGCAGCTCGTTCGGGCCGTACTCCGCCAGGCGGGCCGCCGCCTCGGCCGACGAAAGACCGGCGGGCGAGGTGCCGAGGGTGCGGTAGACTGCCGGCGGCTCGAGGGCCGAGATCGGGCCGACTTCGGCCGGACTCGGCGGCCCGACGTCCGGGCCTGCGGTCGGGCCCGCGGTCGGGCCTCCACGAACGAGCGGCGTGGCATCGACACCGGTGGTCGAGCCTGACCGCCGGCGCAGTCGTCCGAACCGCTGCGCGGATCTCCTGTCCATGCCTGATCGTCCGGTCCCGGCGCGTTTCATAACGCGACCGACCCAGTGCCGGCGGCGTGCCCGCCGGTCACCTCCCGATCGTGGGCCGCCGGCGGACAATGGTCACGTGGCGAGCGGCCCGTTGCCGGAGGCCGTGTGGAGCGACGCAGCGGGCGCGACGCAGCGGGCGCGACGCAGCGGGCGCGACACACCCCCGAACCGTCCACACACCGCCCTCCGAACCGTCTCCCGATCGGCGATCATTCAGATGTCCGGACCGGCACAGGCTGCGGACCGGCAGACCACTGTGGGAGCGCGAGACGATGACAGGGAAGAGCGAGGGCAGGGCGCTGGCGGCACGGCTGGGCAGGATCGGGGCCTGGAGCTTCGCCCTTCAGGAGCACACGACCGACGAGGAACAGGCCGCCGTCGGCGATCTCGAAGCAGCCGGCTATGGGGCGGTCTGGGTCCCCGAGAGTGTCGGCAGCAAGGAGATTCTCAGCCACGCCGCGATCCTCCTCGGGGCCGGGCGACGGATCGTCGTCGCGAGCGGGGTAGCGAACATCTGGGCTCGGGACCCGATGGCCGCCGCCAATGGCGCCCGGACGCTCGGCGAGGCGTTCCCGGGCCGGTTCCTGCTCGGCCTCGGGGTGAGCCACGCACCGTCGGTCGCGGTCCGCGGTCAGCAGTACGACCACCCGCTCGAGCGGATGCAAACGTATCTCGAGGCGATGGACGCCGCCAGCTACAGCGGCCCGCCCCCGGCCATGCCGGTCGGACGCGTCCTGGCCGCCCTCGGGCCGCGGATGCTCTCGCTCGCCGCCGAGCGCGCCGACGGCGCCCACACGTACTTCGTGCCGGTCGAGCACACCGTGCAGGCGCGGGCGCGACTCGGTCCGGAGCCGTTCCTGGCCATCGAGCAGACGGCGGTCCTCGAGCCCGACCCGATCGAGGCGCGCCGGATCGCCCGAGCCTTCGCCGGCCGCTACCTCGCACTGGCGAACTACGCCAACAACCTCCGCCGGCTCGGCTACGGCGATGACGACCTGGCGGGAACGGGCAGCGACCGGGTGATCGACGCGGTCGTCGCCTGGGGTGACGTGGCGGCGGTCGCGGCCCGGGTCCGGGCCCATCTCGAGGCTGGCGCGGACCACGTCTGCATCCAGC
>JAJYXX010000325.1 GCA_021801545.1 Chloroflexota bacterium
CATCGCCCGGCGCGCGGCTGCGCGGCTCCCGGAGGCAGGGTCGTGATACGCGCCCGCTCCCTGCCATGGCTGAACCGGAATGTGGCCGCAATGGGGGTGACGAGCCTGCTCTCGGACGCGAGCCACGAGGCGGTGACCTCGGTCCTGCCCGGGTTCCTCGCCGCCCTCGGCCTGCCGCCGGTCGCCCTCGGGGTGATCGAAGGCCTGTCGGACGCGCTGTCGAGCTTCACGAAGCTCGGTGCTGGCTGGCTGGGCGACCGGACCGGGCACCGGCAGGGGGCAGCCGTGGTCGGCTACTGCCTGACCGGGCTGATGCCCCTGCTCGTGGCGCTGGCATCCTCGTGGCCGCTCGTCCTGCTGGCCAAGACGATCGGCTGGCTCGGGCGCGGCATCCGGGGGCCGCTTCGAGACGCGATCCTGGCCGAGTCGGTGTCACCCGAGGCACGTGGCCGGGCCTTCGGGTTCCATCGTGCCGGCGACACGATCGGGGCGGTGATCGGCCCGCTCGTGGCGGTCGTCATCCTGGGTATCGCCGGCACCGCAGTCGGGTCCGAGGTGGACGCGTTCCGGCTCGTCTTCTGGGTGGCGCTGGTGCCGGGACTCGCCGCGGCGCTCACGTTCAGCCTGTTCGTGCACGACCCGGCGCCGGGTGCTCGGACGGGCCACGGTTTCATGGGCACAGTCCGGGCACTGCCGGGAGCGTTCCGGCGGTTCCTCGTCGCGGTGGGCCTGTTCGGCCTCGGGGACTACGCGCCGGGATTGCTGATCCTCGCCACGACGACGCTGCTCACTGCGCGTTACGGGCTCGTCGGGGCGGGCGCGATCGCCGGCTTCCTCTACGTGCTCCGGAACGTCGTCTACGCCGCCGGCTCGTTCCCGGCCGGCCTCGTCAGCGACCGGACCGGACGGGCAGTGACCCTCGTGGCGGGCGGGTACGGGATCGGGGCGCTCGTTGCGGCCGGGATCACGTTCGCCTTCGTGGCCGGGATCGATGAGCCGGCCTGGTTCGCCCTCCTGTTCGTCGCCCACGGCATGCTGGCTGCGATCCAGGACACGCTCGAGGGGGTGGTGACGGCGGAACTGGCCGGATCGGAGGCGCGGGGGACCTCGTTCGGAATGCTTGGCACCGTGAACGGTGTCGGCGACCTGGTGGCGAGCGCCGGCGTCGGCGCGCTCTGGACGATCGTCGCGCCAGGGCTGGCCTTCGGGACGGCCGCAGCGCTCATGGGGCTCGGTGCGCTCGTCCTCTTCACGACCGACCGGAGGAGCCGGGGCTAGCGTTCGTGGTTGCGGCCCCGCCGGGGCTCATTCCCGAGAGGATGTTGCCCAGCGAGGCCGCTTCTGGAGCGCCGTAGCCACCGCCGCAGCATGAGAAGGGTTACGGGGCGGGTTTCGCGCTCGGGGACGAGGCAGCGGAGGGGGTCGCAGCTTCTCGGGAGGCGGGATTTCGTCGTCGGTAGCCCTTCTGATGCTGCCGACGACGAGATCGCCGGTCCGAGCCGCCGAACGAGGGGCAGTCGGCACCCGCGGGTCACCGCAACCGCGTTCCATAACCCTTCTCGTGCTGCGGGAACCGGCGTCGCTGGGAACCTGCCCCTGACCCGGACGACGGGCGACCTGCGGGAACCGGCGTCGCTGAGAACCTGCCCCTGACCCTCGACGGGCGACGGCGCTCCTGCTCGCCGGGCACGGCGCCGCGGTCGCAGTCGCGGACGTGAACGAGGCTGGGCGCGCGAGACCGCCCACGCGATCGTGGAGGCCGGCGGTCGCGCGATCGCGGTGGCCTGCGACGTGACGAGCGCCGGCGACCGCCGGTGCACCGTGGAGGCCGCGGTCGACGCCTTCGGCGGCCTCGACATCCTGTTCAACAACGCCGGAATCATCCGGTGGACGGACGTCATCGACACGACCGAGGACGAATGGGACCGCGTCATGGCCGTGAACGTGAAGTCGGTCTACCCGATGAGCAGGTACGCGGTGCCGGTCATGGCGGCCGGCGGCGGCGCGATCGTCAACACCGGCTCGGGCTGGGGTCTCAAGGGCGCGGGCTGGCATAGCCCCGTCGATCAGGCGACCTCGCGCCGGATCGTGGCCGCGGCGAGGACGACGAACAGCCCGGCGATCGCGGCCAGGATGACGATCGCGAGCTGGACACCGGCGGCGGTGAGGTCGTGGCCGCGGATCATCACGTCGCGCAGCGCCTCGACGGCGTAGGTCAGGGGCAGGATTCGGGCGACCGGCTGGAGCACGACCGGCAGCGAGTCGACCGGCCAGAAGATCCCCGACAGGAGCCCCTGGGGGACGATGACGATCGGGATGAACTGGAGGACCTGGAGCTCGGTCCGGGCGAAGGTCGAGAGGAAGATGCCGAGGTTGACCGCGCCCAGGGCGAGGAGGAGGGCGAGGACGAAGGCGAGGAGCGGGCTGCCGGCGATCGGGACGTGGAGCCCGATCGAGAGCGCCGGCAGCGGACCGAGCGCCGGGACGTCGAGCCGCATCAGGACGAACGTGAGCAGGATGATCACCTGGAGGGTGGCGAAGATCCCGAACCCGAGGCTGTAGCCGAGGACGATCTCGGGTTTCGTGATCGGGGTCGCGAGCAGGCGCTCGAGCGTCCCGCCGATCCGCTCGCGCAGGAAGCTGATGCCGGTCAGGATGAAGACGAAGAAGTAGCCGAAGTAGCCGACAAAGACCGGGGCGAGGGCGTCGAGGACGTCGGCCTCGGGGGTGAGGAAGACGGTCTGGCGGGCGAACGTCACCCGCTCGGACGGGCTGCCCGGGGCGAGCCTGAGGAGGGCCGTGCTCACCGCCCGCTGAAGCTGGCCGAGCTTGGCCCCGTCCCCGATCGGATCGGCGCCCTGGGTGAGGATCGTCAGCGTCGCCGTGCCGCCCGAGACGAGCGTCGCCCCGAAGCCGGACGGGAGGATGACCACGACGTCGGCCCGGTCATTCGCCAGCGCGTCGCGGGCGGCCGGCTCGCCGGCCAGCCCCTCGACGAGCTCCAGCCCCCCGGCCGTCGCGGCCGAGCCGATCGCCGCCGCGAGCCGGCCGCCAGCGGTGCGGTCGAGGTCGACGACCGCGACCCTCGTCGGCACCACCTGCTGGTCACGGAGGACCCAGCCGAGGAGGGCCGTGATCGCGATCGGGACGACGAAGATCAGCCCGAGCGTGCGCGGATCGCGCCGGAACTGGTCGACGATCCGGCGCGTGATCGCTCGCAGGCGGCGCGGGTTCACGAGGCGCCCGCCGCGGGACCTGCCGGTCCGGAGCCGGCCAGTGGTGCGCCGTTGTCGTCGAGCCCGGCGAACTGGAGGAACGCCGTCTCGAGCCGGTCCGTGCCGGTCCGCGCCCGCAGCTCGTCGGCCGTGCCCCGGGCGAAGATCGTCCCGTCGCGGATGAAGAGCAGCTCGTCGCAGCGGTCCGCCTCGTCCATGACGTGGCTCGCCACGAGGAGCGTCCGGCCCAACGCCGCCAGGCGCCGGAAGTGGGCCCAGAACTGGACGCGCAGGGCCGGGTCGATCCCGACGGTCGGTTCATCGAGGAAGAGGACGGCCGGATCGTGGACGAGGCTACAGGCGAGCGACAGGTGGCGACGCATCCCGCCCGACAGCTCGAGGGCGGGGGTCGACCGCCGGTCGTCGAGCTCGACGAGGCGGAGGACCTCCCGGGCCCGAGCACCGTCGGTCCCGCCGTACAGGCCGGCGAAGAAGCGGATGTTCTCCCAGACCGACAGCTCCGGGTAGATGCCGTCCGCCTGGGGCATGTAGCCGATCCGCTCGAGGAGCGGGCGCGAGGGCATGACCGTCCCGAGCACGCGGGCTTCGCCGCTCGTGGCGCGGGCGAGCCCGACGAGGAGCCGGATGAGGGTCGTCTTGCCCGAGCCGTTCGGACCGATCAGGCCGTAGATCCGGCCGGCGGTCAGGCTGAGATCGACGCCGTCGACGGCGTGGATCGGGCCGAACGTCTTGCGCAGGGCGCGGGTCTCGATCGCCGGCTCGCCCCGCCCCATCACCGTGCCGTCCGTCCCCATCGCGACGGTCAGGGTAGCGTGTCCCCGGCGCCGGGGGAAGGGTGTCCCGGGGCGTCCGCGAGGGCCACCCCGAGTCGGTCGATGAACGGGATTTGGGCGGCCTTCAGGCGGCGGCGCGCCTCGGCTGGCTCGAACCAGGCGACCCGGTCGATTTCGGGAAACGCCTGGTAGCGGCCGGACCGGGGCGGCCACTCCATCGTGAACGTGTTGCTCCGCGCGCTGGCCGGGTCGAGGTCGCCCTCGAGGGCCCAGGCCACGACGAGCTTGCCCGACTTCTGGCGGATCTCACCGAGCGGGATCAGGGCGTCGCCGACCGCTTCGTGGCCGGTCTCCTCGGCGAACTCGCGGCGGGCAACAGCGAGCACGTCTTCGCCCGGCTCGACCTCGCCCTTCGGGATCGTCCAGTGGCCGAGGTCCTTCATCTGCCAGAACGGACCGCCCGGGTGGGCGAGGAGCACCTCGAGGCGGCCCGCCCGTCGCCGGAACAGGAGGATGCCGGCGCTCGTCAGCCCGGACTGGTCGCGCCTGCCTTGTGCCGGGTCGGGCAGGCCGCCCCGTTCGTGCTCGGGCAGGCCGCCCTGTTCGTGCTCGGGCAGGCCGCCCTGCCGGCTCACTGCGTCTCCTCGGGCAGCTTCGCGATCCGGAATGGCGGCAGCACGCCAACCCAGGCCGGTCTCGCGCC
>JAJYXX010000054.1 GCA_021801545.1 Chloroflexota bacterium
CGCGTCCAGCCCGACGAGGGGATCCTCCTGCGGTTCAGCTCGAAGGTGCCCGGCCTCGGGCTCGACATCCGGCCGGTGAACATGGACTTCACGTACGGTTCGTCGTTCAACGTCGACTCACCCGACGCCTACGAGACGCTGATCCTCGACGCGCTCCTCGGCGACCAGTCGCTCTTCACCCGGGCCGACGAGGTCGAGGAGGCGTGGGGGATTGTCACCCCGATCATCGATGCCTGGGTCGCCCAGCGAAAGCCGCCGCTGTTCCCGAACTACGAGGCAGGGTCCTGGGGCCCGGCCGAGGCCGACGAGCTGATCGCCCGCGACGGCCGTCGCTGGCGGCGGATCTGACGATGGCCAGCGCTGGCGGGGGCATGGCGGGCGCGACGGGCACGACGGGCGGCGGGGGCGAGACGAGCGGCCCGGGCGAGACGGTCGTGCGCTGGTCGTCCCGGGCCACGAACATCCCCGAGATCGAGCGCGAGCTGGCGCGGATCTGGGCCGCCTCGAGGCTGGTGACCGTGGGCGGCGTCGAAGAGCGCCGGATCGCCGCCCGGACGAGCGTCATGAACCTCGTCGTCGTCGCCACCCGACCCGAGATCGCCGAGCGGGCCGCAGCCACGATCTCGCAGCTCACCGGCCGCCACCCGTCACGAGTCCTGATCGTCTCGAGCCGTGATCCCGACGGGCCGAGCTGGCTCGACGCCCGGATCGAGGCCCACTGCGTGCTGCCCCGGGCCGACGCGCCCGAAACGTGCGCCGAGATGATCCACCTCTTCGCCGGAGGGGCAGCCGGTCGCCACCTCGACGCGATCGTCGCCCCGCTCCTCATCCACGACCTGCCGGTCACGCTCTGGTGGCCGGGCGAACCGCCGTTCGGGAGCGAGCAGGCGGCCGACCTCTTCGCGATGGCCGACCGGCTGATCGTCGACGGCTCGACCTGGAGCGGCGACGGGCTCGCTCGCCTGCGCGAGATGGCCCGGCTCCTCGAGCGGTCCGGTTTCGCCGTCACCGACTTCGCCCTGGCCCGACAGTCGCGCTGGCGCGAGGCGATCGCCTCGATCTTCGACCTTCCGGCGGTCTTCCCGTACCTGCGCTACGTCCGGCAGATCGCGGTCACGTATGGCTCCCGCGACGAGCGAGCGCGACCGGGGACGGTGAACATCATCAAGCCCGTCTACCACGTCGCCTGGTTCGCCTCGCGGCTCGGGATGCGGGTCCGCCGGCCGCTTGCGCCGGCCGTGGGCGGAGCGAGCCTGACCGAGGGCGAGGGCGAGGGCGAGGGCGACGGGCGGGGCCTCGACGCCGCGGTCACCGGCCCCCGAGGCGAGATCGGCGTGACGCTCCGGCCGGTCCTGTCGAGGATGCCGAGCGGGTCGACCCTGCGGATCGAGCTGACGGCGGAGCGCCGCGGCTCCGAGCTCCGGGCCGACGTGACGGCCGAGGCCGAGACAGTGAACGTCCGCGTCCGGGTCGACGGCGCGCACCTGCTCACCCGCTCGTTCCTCGCCCCCCGCCGGACCGAGCTCGACCTCCTCGCCGAGGCGATCGAGACCGGTACCAGCGACCCGGTGGCCCGCGACGCGATCCGCTTCGCGGCCATCCTCGCCGGCGCCTGATGACGACCGACGTCGGCGGGGTCGAGCTCATCGTCGTTCCCGACCCCGAGACACTCGCCGAGCGGGCGGCGGACCGGATCCGCCGCGCCATCGGCGGTGCCGTACAGGCGCACGGCGTGGCTCATCTCGCGCTGACCGGCGGCTCGACCGCGCCCGGCGTCTTCCGGGCTCTCACCGCGCCGCCGCTCCGGGACGCGGTCCCCTGGCAGCACGTCCATCTCTGGTGGGGCGACGAGCGCCTCGTCCCACGCCACGACCCTCTCTCGAACGTCCGGATCGCCGACCAGTTCCTCTTCGCCGGCCCGGACGGTGGCCCGGGCATCCCGATCCCGGCTGGCCAGGTCCATCCCTTCCCGTGCGACGAGACGCTCGCCGCCGGGCGCGACGCCGAGGCCTGCGCAGCCGACTACGCGCGCGAGCTGCGGGAGCTCCTGCCGACCGACGACGCCGGCTGGCCAGTCTTCGACCTCGTCCTCGCCGGCATCGGCTCCGACGGCCACCTCCTGTCCGTCTTCCCGGGCAGCGCCGCCTTCGGGCGCCGCGAGTGGGCGGTGGGTGTGCCGGCGCCCAGCCACATCGAGCCCCACGTCGCTCGCGTAACGCTCAACCCGGCCGTGATCGGCGCCGCGCGCGCCGTTCTCGCGATGGCCCAGGGAACCGCCAAGGCCGCCATCGTGGCCACGATCTTCGGACCGGAACGCGACCCGCTCCGCTGGCCGGCGCAGCTCGCGCTGCGCCCCGGCGTGACGTGGCTGCTCGACGCCGCGGCAGCATCGCTCCTGCCCGCCCCGTGGCGCGCCCCGTAGCACGTACTCGCTCCGTGGTGGCCGCCCCAGGCGTTCGACCTCGCTCGACCTCGCTCGACCTCGCTCGACCTCGTAGCACGAGTAGAGCTACCGGACCGCATTCGCCACCCGGGAGACCGGGTCCCAGAGCGACAGAGCCCTCGAAGGAGCCGGATGTCGTTGGGCGCATTCCTCCTCGTGCTGGGGCCGGCGATATCGGCCCGACACGGGGCTCTCGGCGGGCCACCGGCCCGAAAAAGCGTGCCCCATAACCCTACTCGTGCTACGGGCCGGGCGAGGAGGGTTGCGGACCGGGCGAGGGGCACCGGGCCGGGGGAGGGGCACCGGGCCGACCGGCGGCGACCGGCACCCGGGAGCCGGGTCGGCGGCTGTCAAGGGACAGCGGCACTTCTCCTGGACGGACAGCCGAGGCAAACGCCTGCGACGCCAGCTCCCCGGCCGCAAGGCCACGCCGCTGATGGAGCCGCCGGCCGGCGGTCGAGGCAAACGCCTGCGACAGCACGTCTCGGGCAGATACGGCAGACTCGGGAGCGAACACCGCGACGAGCCAGACTACCCGACGATGAGGTACCGACGATGACGAACTGGCTGCTCGTGAGCTCGGCCGAGAACTTCGAGAAGAACCGCGCCCTCGGTTTCCGCCAGGCGGGCATGAAGAGCCGCCACCGCCGGAAGTGGGAGCGCGTCGCGCCCGGCGACCGGGTGATCTTCTACGTCACCGGCGTGAAGGCGATCGGCGGCGTCTGCCGGGTGAGCGGCGTGCCGTTCGAGTCGCACGAGCGGATCTGGGGCTCCGACGCGAAGCCGCTCGAAGACTACCCGTGGCGCTTCCCGACCGAACCGGTCGTCACCCTCGAGCCCGATCGTTTCGTGCCGGCCGAGCCGCTCGCCCGCGAGATGGAGTACACGAAGCGCTGGCCGGCCGACAACTGGACGCTCGCCTTCCAGGGCAACGTCCACGAACTCCCCGACGCCGACGCCGACCTGATCGAAGCCGCCGTCCGACGCGCTGCCGAGGCCATCCCGGCCTGACGCGGCCGGGCGACCCCGACCTTGGACCGAAGCGTGAGCGCCGTGCGCGGCCGCCCGAACGACGCCCCTCCGACGCGCGGCGTTTCGATCTCCCGCGACGGGACCCGGATCGCCTGGTTCCGGAGCGGCACCGGGCCGCCGCTCGTGCTCGTCCATGGCGCGACCGCCGACCACACGACGTTCCGGGTCGTCGAGCCGCTCCTCCGCGAGCGGTTCACGTGCTACGCGATGGACCGGCGCGGGCGCAGCGCGAGCGGCGACCGGCTCCCCTACTCGATCGTCCGCGAGTTCGAGGACGTGGCAGCGGTCGTCGACACGGCGGCAACGGAGAGCGGCCGGTCGGTCCGGTCGGTCGACGTCCTCGGCCACTCATACGGGGGCTGGTGCGCGCTCGGGGCGGCGCTCCGGACGCCGAACGTCCGGCGCCTCGTCGTCTACGAGGGCGGCCCGAGCCCGGACGCCGGCTCGGCGCGGGCGGCTGAGCTCGGGGCGCGACTGCGGGCGCTCCTCGTCCGCGACGACCGCGACGACCGCGAGGCCTTCCTGCGCGTCTTCATGCGCGAGGTCGTGGGCATGACCGCCGACGAGCTGGCCGCGTTCGAAGCCTCGCCGGTCTGGGCGGCGCGCGTCGCCGCGGCCCACACCACCCTGCGCGAGCTCGAGGAGGCGCCGACCGGCGAGTCGGGCCTCGACGCGATCGCGGGGCTGAGGGTCCCGGTTCTCCTGCTCCTCGGGGGCGAAACCGCACCGCTCTTCCGGGTCGAGATCGAGGCGCTGGCGGCCCGCCTTTCCGACGCCCGGATCGTCGTCCTGCCCGGCCAGAAGCACGCCGCCCACCACACGGCCCCCGAGCTCTTCGTGGCCGAGGTCGCCCGCTTCCTCGGGCGGAGCGGCGCGGACGCCGACCTTGCGCCGGCGTACGATCCGGGTGATCGCCGTCCCGGCGGCGGGCGCAGACGGGAGGAACGGTGATGGACCTGCTCACGGTGCGGATCGAGAACCCCGAGGAGCTCAACCTCATCCTCGGCCAATCCCACTTCATCAAGACCGTCGAGGACCTCCACGAGACGCTCGCCCAGTCGTCGCCGGCGCTCCGTTTCGGCCTCGCCTTCTGCGAGTCATCCGGGCCGCGGCTCGTGCGCTCGAGCGGCAACGACGCCGGCCTGGTGGCGCTCGCGGAGCGGAACGCGCTGGCGATCGGCGCCGGGCACAGCTTCATCGTCTTTCTGCGCGACGGGTTCCCGGTCAGCGTCCTCA
>JAJYXX010000267.1 GCA_021801545.1 Chloroflexota bacterium
TCGCTCCCCTACCGCAAGCGGTTCGGCGGCGACTTCGCACTGGGGCGCACGATCCCGTACGTGTTCAAGAACGCACCGTGTGCGGTCTGGGTGATCCGGGAACCGATGCCCGAGGAGAAACAATGAATGTGGTCATCGTCGGCTGCGGACGGGGCGGTGCGGTCCTCGCCGAAACGCTCGACAAGGCCGGTCACCGGGTGATCATCATCGACCTGCAGACCCGTGCCTTCGACCGCCTGCCGGACACGTTCCGCGGCGAGGCGATCCGGGGCGACGGCACCGACGAGGACGTCCTGCGCCGGGCCGGGGCGGAGGGAGCGGACCTGTTCATCGCCGTCACCGAGGGCGACAACCGCAACGTCATGGCCGCCCAGCTCGCGATCGAGGCCCTCGGCGTGAGGCGGGTGATCGCCAAGATCAACGACCCGGTCCGGGCCGAGGCGTATGCCGCCATGGGCATCCCGACGTTCTGCCGGACGGTCCTCATGGCCGACACGATCCTCGGCTACCTCGGACTGCCGACGAGCGGGACGCCACCGATCCTGGCGCCCACCGGGCACCACCCGGGCGGCGCCGACCACCGCGGACCGGCGGCCGGGGAGTCCGGGGCGGCGGCCGGGGAGTCCGGGGCGGCGGCCGGGGAGTCCGGGGCGGTGACCGAGCGGGCGGCCGCCGGTCGAGCGGTCGGCGGTCTCGCCGCCCCGCGGGAGGTGTAGCGATGTTCGTCATCGTCGTCGGTGGGGGCAAGGTGGGCTACTACCTCGCCAAGGAGCTCATCGAATCGGGTCACGAGGTCGTCCTACTCGAGAAGGACCGCGCCCGGGCGGACCAGATCGCGGACGAGATCGGCTCGATCGTCATCCCCCATGACGGCTGCGAGGGAAAGTACCTCGCCGAGGCCGGCGCAAACCGGGCGGACATCGTGGCCGCTGTCACCGGCGACGACGAGGACAACCTGGTCATCTGCCAGATGGCCAAGCACCACTTCGACGTGCCGCGCACGATCGCCCGGGTGAACAACCCGAAGAACGAGCACCTCTTCAAGCACCTCGGGGTCGACGAGCTGATCTCGCCGACCCGGATGATCCTCGGCGCGATCGAGCAGGACATCCCGGTCCACGAGCTGCTCCATCTCGCCGCCCTCGGCGGGGGTGAGCTCGAGCTCATCGAGGCCCACCTCCAGGCCGGCTCCCCGGCCGTGGGCCGGACGACCCGCGACCTCCAGATCCCCGAGGGCTGCTCGCTCTTCGCCGTCATCCGGAACGGTGTCGCGACGGCGCTCCGTCCGGACATGGTGCTCCAGGAGGGCGACAAGGTGATCGCGATCGGGCGGACCGACTGCGAGCTGGTGCTCCACGAGCAGCTGATCGGGGACGGCGAGGGGGAAACCGTTTCGGCTGCAGGCTCCGGCCGGGCGCACTGAATCACGGGCCGTCTCGGGGATGCGGCCGGCGGCGGCCGCGGACCGGGCGCGCTGAGTCGCAGGCGGTCCTGGGCATTCTGACGTCAAAGGATCACACCACCGACTCGCCA
This sequence comes from Chloroflexota bacterium, assembly GCA_021801545.1. Lineage (GTDB taxonomy): Bacteria > Chloroflexota > Limnocylindria > Limnocylindrales > CSP1-4 > JAKAHU01. The sequence continues at coordinate 1,534 of JAJYXX010000267.1, forward strand.
CAGACTCTTGACAACAATATTGTCAGGATTCTAGGATGCGCCATGTCCGGAATCGGTCACCGGTGACTCGGACGACTGCGGCAATTCCGGCAGCTGACACATCCACGAGACGGAGGTGGTGCGAGATGACGATCATTCGCCGACCGTCGCCGTTCGGTGAGCTGATGTCGCTTCGCCAGGCGATGGACCGACTGTTCGAGGACAGCTTCGTGCGCCCGTCGCGCTCATGGACGACCCTCGGTGAGGCGCCGATACCTCTCGACATCCGGCACGGCACCGACGAACTCGTCGTGGAGGCCGCGCTCCCGGGCGTGAAGCCCGAGGACGTGGACATCACGGTCGAGCAGGGCACCCTAACGATCCGCGCCGAGAGTTCGAGCGAGCGGCGCGAGGAGGGCGAGTACCTCGTCCAGGAGATCCGCCGCGGCATGGCGTCGCGGACGGTGTCGCTCCCGAACGGCCTCGAGCCGGACAGGGCGACAGCCACGTTCGAGAACGGCATCCTCACCCTGCGAATCCCGCGCGCGGAGGAAGTGAAGCCGCGCCAGATCCGGATCACCCCGACGACCGATGCGCAGGCTTCGACCCCGGCCGGCGGCTCCTCGTCGGAGAGCGCCCAGGGCAGCGGGGCCTGAGGTCCGTCGGGTGATCCGCGGACGGCTCGATCGGGACCCGTCGCGCCCCGTCTACGTCATCAGCGTCGCGGCGAGCATCCTGAGCGTCCACCCGCGGACACTCAGGATCTACGAGGACGAGGGCCTGGTCTGCCCGGCCCGGACACCGACGAACATCCGCCTCTACAGTGAGAACGACATCCGGCGAATCCTCTGGATCCGCCACCTGACCCAGGAACGGGGCGTCAACCTCGCCGGCGTCCGGATCCTGTTCGAGCTCGAGGAACGTCTCGGGACACGGATCCTCGAGGCGCTCTTCGACGAGGGAACCGGCCGGCGAAGCACACCCAGCGACGAGCCGGCCGGCGCCGGCGCCGGCCGCGGGCCGGCTCGTCGCTGACACCCGAACCAGTGAATCCACCGATCTACGGGCCCTGCAGCCCGACCGACACCGTGAAGGTGGCCGGACGACCGGCCCCCGATGACAGGAGACCCTGATGGCTCAGAAAGCGTCCGACCCGGACGAGAGGCAGCCCACCGCCGCCCCTGGCATCCGCGAACTGCCGCTCGTCGCGCTCCGGGAGACGGTCATCTTTCCCGAGATGATCGTCCCGCTCCAGGTAGGGCGCGAGAAGAGCGTGGCGGCGCTGAACGCGGCGGTCGCCAGCGGCGGACCGATCGCCCTCGTCACCCAGCGCCAGGCCGAACGGGAGGAGATCACCGACCCCTCGGAGCTGTACGGCGTGGGCACGCTGGGCAAGATCGCCCAGGTCGTCCAGCTCCAGGACGGCACCGTGCGGGCGATCGTCCAGGGCCAGAGCCGGCTGCGCGTCCTCGGCTTCGTTCAGACGAGTCCGTACATCCTGGCCCGGATCGAAGAGCTCGCCGACGAGAGTCCGACCGGGGTCGAGGTCCAGGCCCTGATGCGCACCGTCCAGGCCCAGATCGAGCAGTACGTCGCGAACGGCGCGCCGGTCCCGCCCGAGGCGGCCGTCGCGGCCCGCAACATCACCGAGCCCGGCCTGCTGGCCGACATGGTCGCGTACAGCCCGGACATGACGACCGAGCAGCGCCAGGAGCTCCTCGAGACGGTCGACGTCATCGCCCGTCTGAAGCTCGTCTCGAACTTCCTCGCTCGCCAGATCGAGATCCTCGAGCTCAAGGGCAAGATCCAGTCCGAGGTCAAGTCCGAGATGGACAAGACCCAGCGCGAGTACATCCTGCGCGAGCAGCTCAAGGCGATCCAGCGCGAGCTCGGCGAGGAGGACCCCCAGCAGGCCGAGATCAACGAGCTGCGCGAGAAGGTCGAGGCGGCGGGTATGCCCGACGAGATCAAGGCCCGGGCGATCAAGGAGATCGACCGGATGAGCCGGATCCCATCGGCTTCGCCGGAGGTCGGCGTCATCCGGACCTACGTCGACTGGCTCGTCGGCCTGCCCTGGAACGTCTCGACCGACGACCGGCTCGACATCAGGGAGGCCGCCAAGATTCTCGAAGAGGACCACTACGGTCTCGAGAAGATCAAGGAGCGGATCCTCGAGTACCTCGCCGTGCGCACCCTCGCCGACACGATCCGCAGCCCGATCCTCGCCTTCGTCGGGCCGCCCGGCGTGGGCAAGACGTCGCTCGGCAAGAGCATCGCCCGGGCGATGGGCCGTAAGTTCGTGCGGATGAGCCTGGGCGGTATCCACGACGAGGCGGAGATTCGCGGTCACCGCCGCACGTATATCGGGGCGCTGCCTGGCCGGATCATCCAGAACATCAAGACTGCCGGCACGAACAACCCCGTCTTCATGCTCGACGAGGTCGACAAGATCGGGATGGACTTCCGGGGCGATCCGTCCTCGGCCCTCCTCGAGGTCCTCGATCCGGAGCAGAACAACACCTTCCAGGACAACTACCTCGAGGTGCCGTTCGACCTCTCGAAGGTGCTCTTCATCGCGACCGGTAACCTGCTCGATCCGATCCCGCCGGCACTCCGTGACCGGATGGAGATCATCCAGCTGCCCGGCTATACGCAGCAGGAGAAGATCGAGATCGGCAAGCGGTTCCTCATCCCCAAGCAGATGGCCAACCACGGGCTCAAGGAGAAGCACGTCCAGATCACCGACGAGGCCATGACCGAGCTCGTCCAGGCCTATACCCACGAGGCCGGCGTCCGAAACCTGGAGCGCGAGCTCGCGAACATCATGCGCAAGGTCGCCCGCCGGGTGGCCGAGGGCCGCAAGCGCAAGACGATCGTCGACGTCCGGAGACTCGATGAGTTCCTCGGCCCGCCGCGCTTCGAGTACGGCGAGCTCGAGAGCGAGGACCAGACCGGCGCGGCGACCGGGCTCGTCGTCACCGAGGTCGGCGGCGATGTCGTCGCGGTCGAGGTGACGAAGATGGAGGGCAAGGAGGACTTCATCCTCACCGGCCAGCTTGGCGAGGTGATGCGCGAGTCGGCCCGGGCGGCTCTCTCGTGGATCCGGGCCCATGCCAGCGAGCTCGGCATCCCGCGCGAGACGTTCGAGAAGAACACGCTCCACATCCACGTCCCGGCCGGGGCGA
>JAJYXX010000332.1 GCA_021801545.1 Chloroflexota bacterium
AGGTGACCGTCGAGGAACCCGAATCGAGGGCCCTCCGTGTGTTCCTGGCCGAACGACAGAGCCGCCGGACTTCTTCGACCCTGCTGCGAGCCGAAGCCTTGCGGGCCGTCCGCCATCTGGGAGCAGAGGCCCTGGCCACCGTTCGGGAAGGTCTGCGGCGCGTCGATCTCATCGGGATCGACGATCGGATCCTCGACGCCGCCGGGATGCTCGAGCCTCGGATCCTCCGGCCGCTCGATGCCATCCACCTGGCGACCGCCCTGTCGCTGGGGGACGACCTCGCCGAGATCGTCACCTATGACGAGCACCTGACCGAAGCGGCGCGACTGCTCGGGCTCCCGACAATCAGCCCGCGCTGAGGAACTGTCCGGAAGCCTCTGGCGCAGGCCGCCGTTGCGGACGATGCTGCGTCCATGGCGAGATCCGCTCGCGCAGCTCTGGTCGCCACCGGCGTGCTCGTCATCGCGCTCGTCACCGTCGTCGGCGTCTCCGAATGGGCCGCAACGTCCGGGCCGACCGAGCCGACCGGGCCGACCGGGCTGTCGGCGTCCGAGCAGGCGCCGGAGGCGCGCCTGGACCGTGAGCTGTCCGACACCGACGCGCTCCGGGCCGTCCGGCTGCGCTTCGTCGACCAGCAGATCGCGCCGGTCGTCACGGACACTCGGGTCGTCGACGCCTTCCGTGACGTCCCGCGCCATGCCTTCGTGCCCACGGCTCTCGTTCCCCAGGCCTACGAGGACCATCCCCTCCCGATCGGTTACGGCCAGACGATCTCGCAGCCCTCGCTCGTCGCCCAGATGACCGAGATGCTCGAGCTCGAGATGGGCGATCGGGTGCTCGAGATCGGCACCGGCTCGGGCTTCCAGGCGGCGATCCTGCGCCAGCTGACCGACGAGGTCTACAGCGTCGAGATCGTCCCCGAGCTCGCGACGACCGGGCGAGCCGTCCTCGAGGCGCTCGGCTTCGACGACATCGAGCTCGCCCGGCGCGACGGGTACGGCGGCTGGCCCGCGCATGCACCGTTCGACGCAATCATCGTGACCGCCGCCCCTGACCACCTCCCGCCGCCGCTCGTCGAGCAGCTCTCACCCGACGGTGGCCGAATGGTCATCCCGATCGGACCGGTCGGCGATGTCCAGACGCTCTGGCTCGTCGTCCGCCACGGGGACGAGGTCGACATGGAGCAGATCATGCCGGTCGTGTTCGTCCCGCTCACCCGCGAGGGAGGGTGAGCAGGCCCGGGCGGGCGACCGTCCCCGCGACGGCCGGCGCGAGGATGGCCGCCGCTCCGTAGAGGGTGGCGCCGAGCAGCAGGACCGGCGTGAACCCAAGTGACAACGCGAGGAGCGCGGCCAGTACCGCGCCCACGACCGAGGCGCTCCCGTTCGCCGCCCACGCCCAGGCCACGACGCCCTCCGTCGCCGCGAGGGACCGGATCCCGCGCGCGAACGGGATCCCCATGAGCACCCCGACAGGCGCGATGACCACGACCACCGCGAGCACGCGGGCAGGGAGCGGCAATGGGAGCAGCGTCTGGCCCACGAGTCCCGTCATCGTCGGGTAGAGGGCCAGCAGCAGCGCGAGGACAACGGTCGCGCCACGCCAGGGAGCACGCCCGGAGATGGCGCTGCCCAGCCCCGAGCTCGCCAGCAGCGCGCCGACGACCGTGGCGAGCGCCAGCGTCGGCTGGCCGAGCACGAGGATGAGACGCTCGATGAGCGCGATCTCGACGAACATGAAGGCAAGCCCCAGCACGCCGAAGTAGCCGAACACGGCCGTGGCCCGGCGCGCACCGAGCCCGGCGAGCGACCTCCGGAATCCGGCCCGCAGGCCGACCGGGGCCACGACGAAGAGGAGCGCGGCGGCCGCCGCGAACGCGAGGAGCGCGAGCAGCACGAAGTAGCCGCTCCCTCCGAACGGCTGCCAGCGCCGTCCGAGGTTCTCGAGGATGGCCGGCGTCTGCTCCCAGCGAAAGAAGTGGAAGAAGAAGGGACGGTCGTCGGTCGGTGGGGTGACCTCGAACTCGTATCCGGCATAGAACGCCGACCGGTCCGGGGCGCTCGCCAGGCCGAGGGCGAGGTCATGGAAGATGGGACGGCCGACCCGCGCGTATCGGTCGAGCATCTCGGGCGGTATCCGCGGCGCGACGACCAGGTCGTAGCGCAGCGCGTCGATCGCGTCGAGGAGGGTCTCGGTCTCGGCGTCGGTAAACGGCATTGCCTTGACGAGGAACGTCGCCGTCTGGAACGAGCGGAAGGCGACGATGTGCTCGAGGGGCGGCCGCCCGTCGAGCGCCTCGACGATGAGCCCGAGCGTGCGCAGCTCCTCGCTCGGGGGCGTCTGCAGCCAGCGCGTGACGAGGAAGATGCCGTCGGGCTTCAGCAGACGCAAGTACGCCCGGAACGCCTCGACGGTGAGCGGGTACGTTTCGGTGAGCGAGTAGGCGCCGGAGGTGACCGGGCGGTAGCCATCGGTCAGGACGAGCTCGACGAGATCGAATCGGGTATCCGTCCGCGCGGCGAACGAGCGGAGGTCATCGCGGATGAGCGTGACCCGAGGGTCCGCGGCGAGGCCGGTCATGACCCCGAGGTCGCCGGTGAGCGCCTCGAGGACGAGCGGACTCGGCTCGACGACCGTGACCCGCCGGGCACCGTTCGCCAGCGCGGCCCAGGGTTCCATCCCGCCTCCCGAGCCGAGCAGCAGGGCGTCGGCGCCCGGCCGGATCCAGTGGCCGATCGCGGAGGGGAGCGCGCGAGCGAGCTCGGGCGGTGCCGTCCCGACGTCGAGGACCGGCAGGAGGACGTCGCCGTCGAGGAGGAGGCCGGTCTGGCGGGGCAGCGGCCCCAGGTACGCCAGGCTGAGCCCGGGTGCGGAATGGATCGAGCCGGCCTCGACGATGTCGAGTCGCGCCGTCGCGTCCTGGCGGGTGGCCACGACTCGCGCCCCCGGGTCGAGCCGGAACTGGCTCAGCCGCTTGTACGGTGAGGGCTGGATCTCGAAGACTGGCGGCAGCGCCACGAGCAGGGCGACGGCGGCGGCGGCTGCGAGCGACGCCATCCCGATCAGCACTGGCCGGCGCCCCGAGAGGAGGAGCGCGGCGACCGGACCGAGCCCGGCGCAGAGGAGGATCGCCCGCTCGCTACCCAGGGCATCGAGCCCGACGGGCGCGAGGATGGCGCCCGTCGCGGAGCCCAGCAGGTTCGCGGCGTAGATCCGCCCCGCGTCGGCGGCGCCGGCGCCGAGCATCGCGCCGACGAGCAGACCCGTGAACGTGAACGGGACGGAGAGCGCGAGCAGGTCCGCCACGAGCAACATGGCCTGGCGGCCATCCCAGGCGATCGCGTACGAGTCGAACGGGAGATGGTTGACAAAGAGGGATGCCCCGACGACCGCCACGCCGAAGGCCAGGGCGTAGGACGGCCAGAACCGCCGTTCAATCAGACGAGGGCAGGCCGCGAGGAGCGACCCACTCGCCCCGAAACCGAGGAGAGCGAGGCTGATGAGCAGGAACGCGAAGTGGTGGAACTGGGCGATGGAGAAGACGCGCGTGAGGGCGACCTCGGCCAGCAGCGTCGCCGCCGAGAGGACCCCCAGCCCGACGAGCGCCGCCATCTTCCGTCCACCTCCCCGATCCGGCATGCAGCAGGTCCCCGGGTGGGCGTGAACACCCGGGCCGGCAGGTAGCGTCCCACGGTGGCGTGCCAAGGCCAAGAGCCATCCAGACAGACCGACCCGGCCGCGGACCAGATCGAAGGGGCGGACCTGCCGGGAGTGGGTCGATGTTCAACGAGTACCCGAAGGCGTCAGGGCACGAGCTCGAGCGCGTCGACATGGCCGGGCCGCACCGCCCGGAAGTGGCGCTGGTCGAGCGTGGCCACCTTCGACTCGCTGAGACGCTCGGCCAGCGCGACGACGCTGGCATCCACGACTCCGAGGGCCAGGTCGACATAGCGGGCCTGCAGCTCGCGGCAGCGAGCCAGATCAGCGCCGCTCGGCGGCTCGACGCGATAGGCGCCGGCGAGCACATCGTCGAGGAAGATCAGCCAGGCGTCGCTCGACAGCCGGCGCGCGCACCAGTAGTCGAGCTCGGCAAGGACAAGAGCTGGCACGACGAGGTCCTCATCCGCGCTGGTCAGCAGTCGGGCACAGCGCGCATGGTCGGGATCCGCCGCGTCGAGCGCGGCGAGCAGCGGACCGGTGTCGCAGATGAGCGCCATCGTCAGCGCGGCTCGTCGGCCACCGGCTCGGCGGTGAGCTCGGCGGCGCTCCGTCCATCGGTGGAGCGAGCCACTCCGACCCGCGGGCGGCGCTCAGTCCGCAGTGCATGCGCCTTCTCCTCCACGGCCTCGCGCAGGAGCGTGGCGAGCGGAACGCGCCGTCGTTGCGCCTCCGCCTCGAGGGTGCGGATGTCGGCCGGCGACGCGTTGACAGTGGTGCGTCGGAGCTGAGTCATGATGTTAGATGCTAGCATCGCGATGCAGCGTGCGCAAGGTCAGCGCCAGCATCAGGAGGCGACCGGGGCTCCCATGGCACACGGGACCGCGTCGACACCGCGCCCCGCATCGATTGTGCACTCTCAGGCCCAGGCGACCTCGTGCTCGGCTCGCTCATGGTCGAACACCTCCGGGTCGAACCGTCCCTCCACCAGGTCGAGCATCCAGCGACGTTCGGGATGGCGCGGGTCGAGGACGATCG
>JAJYXX010000280.1 GCA_021801545.1 Chloroflexota bacterium
CCGTCCGCCCGGAAGGTGGATCAGCGCACCCTGGCGTACTCCTCGGCCCGCGCGTAGCCCTCCGCCTCGTCGTCGTACCCGCCGTGGTAGTCGGCGGCGTCGGGCCGGCCGATCTGGGCGTGCGGGACGACGTGGCCGCGGTGCAGGCCGCGGAAGTCGGCAAGCGAGGTCCAGCCGCGGTCGGCGTTCCGCTCGAGGAACTCGGCCATGCCGCTCGTCAGGGCCTTGATCACGTTCGGCCCGATCGCATGGTCGAGCATGGCGGCGGTCGCGACCTGGACGGTGCCGCAGCCCAGGAGGAAGTAGTTCAGGGCGTGGGCGAAGGTGGAGATCCCGCCGATCCCCGAGAACTCGCGATCCGGGAAGGCCTGCGTCATCTGGGCCATCTTGGCCAGCGACTGGGGCAGGATCGCCGGCCCGCCCAGCCCACCGGAGGAGACGTAGCCGTCGACGTTGACCTCGAAGTCCAGGGTGTTCGGATCGACGAGGGGCAGGGCCGGGAACGTGTTCGATGACGAGATCGCGTCGGCACCGCCGCGGAACGTCGCCTCGGCCTCTTCGACGATGTTCGCCGTGGCCGGGGTGAGCTTCACCCAGACCGGAACGCGGGCGACCTCCTTGACGGCCTGGGTCGAGACCGAACAGAGGACCGGGTCCTTGCCGACATTGGCCCCCATGTCGACGCGGTCCATGTGCGGACAGGAGAAGTTGAGCTCGATGGCGTCGACCCCCTCGTCCTGGACCGCCCTGGTCAGGATCTGCCAGTTCGCCAGCTCCTTGTCGTTGCCGGAACCGGCCATGATCGAGGCCACGAGCACCTTGTTCGGATAGGCCTTCTTGATGGCCGACAGGCGGCCGATCCACCAGTCGAGCGGCTTGTCCGAGATCAGCTCCCAGTTCCACGAGGCGACGAGCGTCGAGTCCGGGCGCTTGGTCATCGACAGGCGCGTCCCTCCGTTGTCGGCGCGGAGGAACTTGGTCTTTGGACCGCGCACGTTGACGACCGGATGCAGGCCGATCGTCTTCGTGACGACGCCGCCCCAGCCCGCCTCGTAGGCCCGCATGATGTTCGTCTCGGACTCGGTCGGCGGGGCCGACGACAGCAGAAACGGGTTCTCGAACCGAATGCCCGTGAAGACGGTCGACAGGTCGGCCACGTCTGTCTCTCCCCTGGTGCGGACTGAAAACCGCAAGCTAGGTTGGCGCCCCCGGCAGCAGTAGGGCCATTCGTCACATCGAACGGCGCCGACATCGTCCTCGGAGCGACGGACGTCCGCCTGCTCCCTGGCTCGGGCAATGATCGCGAGGAGGTCGGCGGCGCTGCCGGGGGCGACAACCGCCGGTTCGCGCTACGATGCCGGGCTGGACCCCGGTCACGGCTGGGCGCGGTCGGGGCGTTCTCGGTCTCCTCGGAGGTTCACATGCGTTCTGACCGCCGTCGAGGTCTGGGCATCGGCATCGTCCTCGTGCTGGCCGGTGGCTACTGCTCCTGCGCGACCTTCTGCACGTCGCCCTGCCCCCGTGGAGCGACTTCTGGCCTCTCATCGTCATCGCGCTGGGTCTGGCTCTGATCGCGCGGGCCATGACCGGCGCAGACACGTCCGACCCACCTGGCGCCAACGGCATTGCTCCGACCTGGTCGAGCAGCCAGAAGGACACGGTCGGCAGCTCAAACTTCTCGAGCCGTGTCTGGTTCACCGTCGGGCATGGAATCCTGAACGAGGTCTACTGGCCTCGCGTGGACCGGCCCCAGGTCCGCGACCTCGGGTTCATCGTCGCCGACGACAATGGATTCTGGAGCGAGGTGAAGCGGGACGCTACGCACGACGTGCGCTACGCGGGGGCCGGTGTGCCCGCGATCACGGTGACCCACAGCCATCCGCGGTACGGGCTCGTCCTGCGGATCTGCGCCGACGACCACGCCGACGTCGTCCACATCGAGGCCACCCTGGAAGACCGACGTGACCCATCGGACCCGGAGCGTATCGCGCACCCTCTCCGCCTCTACCCGCTCCTGGCGCCACATCTGGGGTTCAGCGGCCTGCGCAACCGAGCCTGGGCCGGCACGTACAAGGGACGAGCGATGCTCTTCGCTCGGAACGGCCCGGCGGCGCTCGCGCTGGCCTCCGAACCCGGCCCCGTCCGTCAGAGCGTGGGGTACGTGGGTGCATCGGACGGCTGGCAGGACTTCGCGGCGAACGGCCGGATGACATGGACGTACAGCGGCACAGACCCGGGAAACGTGGCGGGCATGACGGAAGTCCTGGTCGGAGAAGACGCCGTGCATCTCGCGCTCGCCTTCGGCACCCTGCCCGAGGAGGCTGCGCTCCAGGCCAGCGCTGCGCTCGCCGGTCACTTCCAGAGCGCCTGGGACGAGTACATCGGCAACTGGCATCGGTTCATCCGAAACGTCAGCGACTGCCCGGAGCACGTGTCGGAGGAGGACCGGGCGCTGTACCTGACCTCGGCGGCGGTGCTTCGGACACACACGGACCGCACCGAGCCCGGCGCAATCGTGGCCAGCCTGTCCGTCCCCTGGGGTAACACGCGCAATGACCTGGGCGGCTACCACCTGGTCTGGTCGCGGGATCTCGTCGAGGCAGCCGGCGCCCTCGTCGCCCTCGGCGCCCACGAGACGGCCCGCCGCGCGCTCGCGTACCTGGTCGCCACCCAGGAGCCCGACGGTTCCTGGGCGCAGAACCAGTGGGTAGATGGAGTCGCGTATTGGTCGGGCGTCCAGCTCGACGAGGCCGCCTACCCCATCCTCCTGGTGGGAGCGCTACGCCGTGGAGGCGCCGCTCATATGCATGGCCGGCCAGGCCGGGACGCGGATATCTTCGAGCACCTGCTGACGGACCGGGCGCTCGACCATATGATCGCTGCGGCCGCGAGCTTCATCGCGCGGACCGGTCCCGCCACGGCGCAGGATCGCTGGGAGGAGAACGCCGGGCTCACACCGTCCACCCTGGCGCCGGTCATCGCCGCCCTCGTCGTCGCTGCAGATCACAGCCCGGAGCCGGCGGCATCCTACTTGCTGGAGCTCGCCGACGACTGGAACGCGTCGATCGAGGAGTGGACGTACGCACGGGGGACACGTCTCGCTCAAGAGCACGGCGTGGACGGCCACTACGTGCGGATCGCGTCACCCGAGGTGCTCCAGGGGGCCCCTCTCTCCACGCCCGTTCCGGTGCGCAACCGGCCGCCCGAGGCGTCCCTCGTCCCGGCCGATGAGATCGTCGGTACCGACTTCCTGGCGCTCGTGCGTTTCGGCCTGCGCCTGGCCGACGACCCTCGGATCCTCTCGACCCTCAGCGTGACGGATGCCCTCCTCCGGACAGCGACGCCGAGCGGCCCGGTCTGGCGGCGCTACACCGGTGACGGCTACGGCGAGCATGCGGACGGGAGCGCGTTCGACGGGATCGGTATCGGCCGAGGCTGGCCGCTGCTGGTCGGCGAGCGCGGGCACTACGAGCTCGAGGCGGGGCACGACACGCGGCCGTACCTCGAGACGATGCGCCGGATGGCGTCCCGCGGCGGGATGCTGCCCGAGCAGGTCTGGGACACGGAGCCGATCCGGGAGCGCGGCCTCCTCCCTGGCCGGCCCAGTGGCTCGGCCATGCCGCTGGTCTGGGCCCACGCGGAGTACGTGAAGCTCCTCCGCTCGATCGCCCTCGGCCATGCCATCGACCGCCCCGAGGCGGCCTGGCACCGCTACCACGGCGTGGCACCGAAGCCCAGCCGCGCGACCTGGCGCTTCACCGCCCCGCGTCCCAGCATGCCCGCGGGGCGCACGCTTCGGCTCGAGCTGCTTGCCCCGGCCCGGGCGCGCTACTCGGTCGACGGCTGGCAGACCTGGGCCGACCTGGACGCGCGGGATACGGGCCTCGGCGTGTGGGTGGCCGACGTACCAGCATCGGCTGAACTGGCACCAGGAAGCGCTGTGGACTTCACGTTCTGGTGGCCGGAGGTGGGCCGCTGGGAGGGCCGGGATTTTCGCGTCACGGTGATGTGGGATCGGGCGCAATGAGGGTGGCCCAAGCGACGGGCCGACGAAGGCGCCGGGGGGCCGGCTCAGGCCCCGCCGGGCAGGATCGCGTCTATCGCAGTCCGAAGAGGCTGACGAGCAGGATCGCCAGGACCGCGAGCGTGATCGCGGCGTACAGGCGGTCGCGCTCGAGCATGAACGCGACGACGGACGTCAGGACGCGCAAGACCGGCGTCGCGAGGAGGACGAGCAGGCCGGCCCGGGCGAACGCGATCGGCCGAAGCTCGAGCAGCCCATTCGCGACGTGCGAGAAGTCCGTCGGAGCCGCGACCGCGACCGGCAGGCCGCGGAGCGAGCCATCCCAGCCGACGGCCAGCGAGGCGCCGAACCCGACCGCGATGAGCACCGCACTCGTGACGACGCCCACGATGAGGATGCCGCTGACCAGGTCCCGGAAGCGCGTCGGGTTCACAGCCCGACGCCGAAGCCGCGCGCCAGGGTCTCGAGGCCGATCGCGACGAGCACCGGGACGAAGACGAGGCGGACACCTTGTGCGTCAAGAACGGCTGGTAAGTCCCTGACCTTCGTGCCATAGAAGGTGGCACGGCCGACCGGCAGTGTTCAGCCGTGAAGACCGCGCCGACCGCCGCCGCTCCCGAAAAGCGCAAGCTTGGG
>JAJYXX010000436.1 GCA_021801545.1 Chloroflexota bacterium
GGCATGGCCGGCCCGACCGACGACCTCGGACGCGATCGCCGGCACTCACGACCAGCCTACCAAGTCGACGCCGGTCACTCGAACAACCCCAGCTGCTCGCCCGTCCGGTCGGCGACCGAGTCGAGGCCGAGGAACGGCTCGAGGTCGGCGAGGCTCGGCGCCTCCCGGGCCGCGAACGTCCGCAGGTGGTTCCACTTGAGGATGTGCCAGTTGGCGTCCTCGAGGGCGGCCCGGAGCAGCGGCGAGCGCTCGAGCTTGTAGCGGACGAGCTCCATTCGTTCGGGGGCGATGACGAGGAAGCGGACGAGCTCGTCGCTCGACGGGATCCGCCCGTGCCGGCGGAGGATCGGCTCGCCGAGCATCGCGGTCCACTCCACCTCGAAGAGGAGGACCGCCCTGCCCCGGACGTACCAGATGCAGTCGACCTGCTCGAGCTCGTCGGCCGGCGCCCGGGCGATCAGCGGCAGGTACGCGCGCTGCTCACGGGCGTCGAGCCAGGCGGCGAGCGGTCGCCCGCCCACCCGCCGCTCCTGCTCCCGACGGCCGATCCAGACCGACATTCCGAGACGGTGGCCCAGCTCGGCGAGCAGCGCGACGAGCTTCGAGTGCTCGGCGGAGCGGCGGGTGAGATCGTCGCTCGTCTGGAGAACGTCGAGCGTGCTGGCCCGGCTCCGGTAGCTGTCCAGGCACGCCCGCACGAGCGCCTCGTCGGGCAGGTCGTGGCCGGTGAACAGGTGCGCGATCCGCTCGAAGAAGGCGGCTTCGGAGAGCCCGCCGGCCGTCGAGAGCAGGCTGTAGACGGCCCATTCGACGCGATCGGCCAGCGGAACGGCCGCGCCGGCCTGGTCCTCGGGCGAGCGGAGCCACCAGCGACCGGGCTCGATCTCCCGCAGGCGCCGATGGTCCGGGCGCGTCAGCTCGGCGTGGATGAGCCCAAGCAACGTCTCGACCTGGTCGCCGGCGGGAGCGGCGGCCACGACGGCCTCGGGCGCCCTGGCGCGTCGGCGGGCGGTTTCCAGGACACCTCCGCGAGGCTCGCTGGGCTCACCGCCGGCCTCGTCTCCGGACACACGGCCTGGCTCGCCGCCCGGTTCACGGCCCGGCTCGCCCGCCACCTCCGCCGGCTCGGGCGCGACGAGCCGCCGCAACTGCCCGGCCCGGTCGAGCCCGACGAGGATCTCGCCGAGGAGATGCTCGTACCGAGCCGGCTCGCCGCGCGCCTGGAGGACCGCGACGGCGGTCTCGGTCACTGTGCGCGCGACGTCGGCGGCCGAGAACGGTCGCCGGTCGAACCGCTCCGGCGGAGCGAAGAGCCCACGGCCGGGGACGAGGTCCGGATCACCGGCGCCGCCCGGCACCGGCGGCAGGCCGACGTTCGCCCGCGTCCGCGGCCCGTCCGGCAGGATCCCGCCGGGCGGCGCGAGCTCGACCGTACCCCCGACCTCGTCGCCTGGTTCGGCGAGCCGCGCGGAGACGAGACGATACCCGGCACCGATCCCGCCGAGGACCGCCGCCACGAGCGCCTCCGATCCACCCCCCGGCTCGATGAGCAGCACCGCCCGGCTCTCCGGCCCGAGGAGCGGCTCGGCGGTCGCCAGGCTCCGCCGGAGCGCGGTTGCCTGCCAGCCCCAGGGCACCCTGCTCTTCGGCCCGAAGAGCGACTCGAGCGGCAGGAGCGCGGCCGCCTCACGCCCCAGGACCCAGCTCGTCGCGAGGTACGTGTACGAGAGCCGCTCCTGGTTCGGTCTCAGGGGCGCCTGGCCCAGGACGAGCCGGACCCGTGGCTGACCCGGCAGCCGCCGGAGCGCGCTGGCCTCCGCGGCGAGCGCGCGCAGAGCGGTCGGGGTGGCGAGCCGGACGACGGCCGTCGTCGCTCCCTCGCCGAGGCTCCGGATGTCGTCGCCGAACCTGGCTTGCACTGGGCCGGGCGCACTCCCCTCGAGGCGCTGGACGAATCCCCGGACGACGCGATAGCCGTCCTCGAACGCGAGCCACGGGTTCCGCTCGCGCCACTGGCTGCTCGCCGGCGGCCGGAGCCGACCGCCCACGATCCGGACACCGGCCACGCGACCCGGGAACCCGTTCAGCCGGCTGGCCGGCAACAGCGCGTGGAGCAGGGCGAGGCGAAGGGCCGCCTGGACCGGCGCCGCCCGAAGGTCCGTCTCGATCCGGACGAGGATCGCCTCCAGGCCGAGCAGCTGGCGCGGGCTGTGGAGCTCGAGGAGCTGATCGACGAGCGCCTCGTCGCCGTCGCGCACGGGAAACCGATCGCGGACCGCCCGCCAGGCCGGCCCGCGCACCTCGACCGCTGCGGCGCGCTCGAGGTCGGAGGGGTCGACCGGCTCGTGGCGCTGGTCGCCGCCACCAACCTGGTCCCGACAGGCGAGGCAGCGGTAGTGCTTGCGGACGAGTCGTGGCCCGCCATCGGCCGCCTGCCGATCAGCCGGCGCCTCCCAGATGAACTCGTCGGCGACGACCGGCCGGCCGCAGCGCGGGCAGCGGGTCGCGAACAGCTCGCCGATCGACACCTTCAGGCTCGACTGCTGGCGGGGCGAGGCGGCGATCGCCTGGAACGCGGCGTCGAGGTGGCGGACGTCGGGCGGTCGGAGGACGACCTCGGCCAGGAGGCGGGTGAGCGGGTTCGATTCGAGCACGATCGCCCGACGCTGGCGATCGATCGCCGCCCGGGCGATCCAGCCGCCGCGGCCGTTCAGGTCGAGGACGACGTCGCCCGGCCGGCTCGCCGCCTCGATCCAGGTCGCCACCTGGTCCGGCGGTGGCGGCGGGGCGATCCGCTCGAAGGCGGGCAGGGAGAACCCGGGCTCCGAGCGCAACACGAGATCGTGACCGGTCATCGCCGGCATTGTGCCAGACGAAGGCGCCCCGCCCGGCGTCTGCCCGCCGGGCCCGCCGAGGCCGACCGCCGCCCTGGCGCCCCGCCCGGCGTCTGCCCGCCGGGCCCGCCGAGGCCGACCGCCGCCCTGTCGTGCCTGCCCTCTGCCTCGGGCCTACCGACGCCTGCCGTCCCGCGCCCCGGCGGGCGGGAGCGGGCGCGACCTACGGCTCGTCGAGCTCGTCGGGCTCCTCTTCGAATGCCTCCTCGCTCGTCACCTCGGAGGGCAGGACGCGATCGAGATCCTCGATCCCCTCGTCCTCCTCGTCCTCCTCGAGCTCCTCCTCGAGCTCCATCTCCTCGCGGATCAGGGTGCCCTTCGTGTACGGGCGCAGGTCGGTCGACTTGGCGGCGGTCGGGAAGGAGACCCGGCCGTAGTTGCGCGGGTCCTGGAAGATCTCGCGGATGATGATCCGGACGTCCTTGGCCCCGAGCGAGGTGACCCCGGCGGCGTACTTGTTGCCGTCGGCCATCAGCTTCAGGAGCCGGGCCGCGACACGGGGCTCCACGACGCCGATCCGGACGCCGTTGCTGATCGCGATCAGGCGGTTGCCCTCCGGCGTCAGCTCGACGTAGTCGCCCGGGTTCACCTGGGCCAGGGCGTGGAAATCGGCCAGGTCGGTGAGCATCGCGAAGCCGGTCTTGCCGGTCTCCTCGACGAAGATGCTGACCGGCGCCTTGCTCCCCTCCAGCGCGGCCACGGTCTTCTCGCCGGCGTCGACGAGCAGGATCTTCAGGCGGTCGATGTTCCGTTCGGCGATCCGGTTCGTCGGGTCGAGCGCGAGCGCGGCCTGGTAGTGCTCGCGGGCGAGGGCGAGCTCGCCGAGCTCCCAGTACGCCTTGGCAAGGCGGTTTTCCGCCTCGACGTCGGGGCCAAGCTCGAGGATCCGCCGGTTCGTCTCGACCGCCTCGGCCCAGCGAGCCTGGCTCGCCTGGGCGATCGCCTGCTCCGCCAGCTGGCGCTTCATCCGTGTCGTGGTCGCCGCGCTCGGCTTCGTCGTCTCGAGTTCCGGGAAGGTCACGTAGAGGTCGTCCTTTCGGGTGCGCCGGAGGGCCGTCCGACGCAGGTCAGACACCAGCCGTCAACATCGGGGCATCGCTTTCTAGCATCGCCGGGCGATGCTGTCAACGCGCGGGGTCGGGCGCGGGGTCGGGCGCACCCGCGGGTCGCGCCAGCGGGCCGGTGCGGGCCGGGGCCGGCCGGCGCCGGTGGGCCGTTGCGGGCCGGTGCGGGTCGCCCCGGCGGACCGGTGCCGGCGGACCGGTGCGGGCCGGTGCGGACCCCCGCCGATCAGCCCCGGAGCATCAGGTTCCAGGTGACGACGACCACGCCGAGGACGGCCAGGAGGACGACCTGCCAGATCCAGCGCGGGTCGCGACGAACGGCCGGACCGGCGCCCCGGAACGAGTCCCACAGGAAGAGAGCAAGCGTCAGGAGGGCCGGGCCCAGAAGCCTGGGGAACGCCGCGGCGCGCAGGAGGCCGGCCCCGATCGCGATCGCCAGGGCGTAGCCGAGCGCCGCCGTTGCCGCGGTACGCAGGCGCGTCAGGCGCAAGGCCGCGAACCGGTAGCCGAGCAGGAACGCGACGAAACCATCGGCCAGGGCGAGGACGACGAGCGACTGCTCCGGCAGCGCCGGTCCGGCCGGGGCTCCGGCCGGCAGCGGCTCGACGAGACCGCCCGGGACGAGTGCCGCGACGCCGGTGAAGGCGAGGAAGGCGGCGAGCAGGCCGAGG
>JAJYXX010000116.1 GCA_021801545.1 Chloroflexota bacterium
ATGTCGCCCTCACCGAGCTCCTCGCCGGCCCGCGCCCGGGCGAGGATCGCGGCCAGCTGGGTCGCCGGCCGGGAGTTCCGTCGCGCCAGGCGCCCGCCGCCGACCTGCCCGCCGCCGACCTGCCCGCCGGTGACGTGTGCGCCAACCACCTGCCCGCCGGTGATCTGCTCGAGCGGCGGGCTGTCGGGTGTCAAACCCGCGAACCACTCGCTGTCACGGGCGAGCCCCTCGCCGTCGGACAGGTGCAGGACATGCGGGCGGACCGCCTCGTCGACCCAGCGTCCGGGGTCGCGCACGTACTCCGGGTAGGCGGTCAGGCGTGGGACGAGCTCGAAGCCCCGGGCTGCCGTCACCTCGTGCAGGTGGAGCAGCTCGGGCCACGGTGCCTCGGGGTTCACGTGGTCGAGGGTGACCGGCGAGACGCCACCCCAGTCGTCGATCCCGGCGTCGAGCAGCCGGCCGAAGTCCGCGGTCAGGTTCGGCGGGGCCTGGACGTGGACCGACGGTCCGAGGACGAGGCGGGCGAGGGCGATCGTCCAGAGATGGTCGTCGAGCGACGGCTCGGGCGCGTCGGCCATCCGGGTGCCGGGCTTGGCGCGGAAGTTCTGGATGATCACCTCCTGGACGTGCCCGTAGCGCTCGTGCAGTTCGCGGATCGCGAACAGCGCGTCGAGCCGCTCGCTCCGCGTCTCGCCGATCCCGATCAGGATCCCGGTCGTGAACGGGATCCCGAGCCGGCCGGCGGCCTCGATCGTCGCCAGCCGGCGGGCCGGTTCCTTGTCGGGTGAGCCCGCGTGCGGTCCACCCCGGGCCGCCAGGCGCGCCGCCGTGCTCTCGAGCATCAGGCCCTGCGATGGCGCGACGGTCCGGAGAAGTGCGAGATCGCCCTCGGTCATCACGCCCGGGTTGGTGTGCGGCAGGAGCCCGGTCTCGCGGAGGACGAGGCCGGCCACCTCGGCGAGATAGCCGATCGTCGACTCGTGGCCCAGCGCGGCGAGCTCGTCGCGCGCGACCCGGTAGCGCAGCTCGGGCTTGTCACCGAGGGTGAAGAGCGCCTCGCGACAGCCGGCGTTCGCCCCGGCGCGTGCGATCTCGAGGATCTCCTCGGCCCGCAGGTAGGCCGCCTCACCGCGCTTCGGCGGTCGGGCGAACGTGCAGTAGCCGCACACGTCGCGGCACAGCTTCGTGAGCGGGATGAAGACCTTCGGCGAGTAGGTGATCCGGTTGCTCGTGCTCAGGTCCCGGACCGCCGCCGCGCGCCGGAGGAGCGCCTCGAGGGCGGCTCCGGTCTCGATCCCGACGAGCTCCGCCGCCTCCGAACGGCCGATCCCGGCCGGCAGCGTCCCGGCGGTCGGCGCCGACCCGGTTCGCGGCGTCGTCGGTCCCGGCGTCGGTCCCGGCGTCGGTCCCGGCAACGGCGTTGGCCCAGCCCCGGCGGTCGGCGTCGGCGTCGGCGTCGGCTCGGGTGTCGTGGGCTGGCTCATGCGGTTCACTCCTCGTCTCGCAGGGCGGTCGGATCGATGCCCGGGGTGCGGCCTGCCGCGACCGTCCGCAGGAGGCGCGCCATCGTGACGGCGTCCCGGGCGGCGTCGGCGCCACGTCGGTACTGTCCGTCGGTGCGGTCTCGGGCCTGCTCGAGCGTGTTCGTCGTCAGGACCCCGAAGATCACCGGACGACCGGCCTCGAGTCCCACGCGCAGGATACCGTCGGCGGCCGCCCCGGCCACGAAGTCGAAATGCGGCGTGTCGCCGCGGATCACCGCCCCGAGGCAGACGACGGCGTCGGGCGGGTCGGCGGCGTGCAGGACCGCCTGGGCGGCGAGCGGGAGCTCGAACGCACCCGGCACGCGCAGGAGGCTGACATCGGCGGACCGGACCCCGAGGGTGTGCAGTTCGGCGACGGCAGTCTCGACGAGGCGGTCCACGATCTCGGCGTTGAACCGGGCGGCCACGATCGCGATCTTCAGGCCGCGACCGTCGGGAAGCGCGGTCATCGGGTGGGCCGGAGCAGGTGGCCGAGGCGCCGGCGCTTGGCGGCGAGATAGGCCTCGTTCGTCGGGACGGCCGGAATCTCGAGCGGGACGCGCTCCACGACCTCGATCCCGCTCGCTGTCAACCCGGCCGCCTTGGCCGGGTTGTTCGTCAGCAGCCGGACCCGGTGCAGGCCGAGGTCGGCGAGGATCTCCGCCGCCCGGCCGTAGTCGCGCAGGTCCGCCGGGTAGCCGAGGGCGAGGTTGGCATCGACCGTGTCGAGACCGGTGTCCTGGAGAGCGTAGGCGCGGATCTTCTCCAGCAGCCCGATCCCCCGACCCTCCTGGCGCAGGTAGAGGAGCGCCCCGCGCTGCTCGTTCCCGATCCGGCGCAGCGACTCGGCGAGCTGCGGTCCGCAGTCGCAGCGGCGCGAGCCGAGGACGTCGCCGGTCAGGCACTCGGAGTGGAGCCGGACGAGGGCCGGCGGTCCATCGCTCACTTCGCCGAGGACGAGCGCGAGCTCGACCGGCTGGCTAGTCCCGTCCTCGTACGCGATGAGCCGGAAGCGGCCGTGCTCGGTCGGGAGCCAGCTCTCGGCGCTGCGGCGGACCGTGGCTGCGCTGCCCAGGCCGGTTGCGGCCGGCGATCGCGGCGCCCGTGGCGCCACGCCGGCGGGTCGTCCGAGGAGCTCGGTCACGGTGAGCAGGACGAGGCGATGGCTCGCCGCGAAGCGCTCGAGATCGCCGGCCCGGGCCATCGAGCCGTCGGGGTTCACGATCTCGGTGATGACCGCGGCGGGGGTGAGGCCGGCCCGCCGACAGAGTTCGATGGCGGCCTCCGTGTGGCCGCGCCGCTCGTCGAGTCCGCCGGGCGCTGCCCGGAGCGGGAAGACGTGACCCGGCCGGAGCAGGTCGCCGGGCCGGCTGGCCGGGTCGATGAGGGCCCGGATGGTCCGCGCCCTGTCGGCCGCCGACATGCCGGTCGAGACACCGACCGCGTCGACGCTGACCGCGAAGCCGGTGCCCTGTGGCCCGGTGTTCACCTCGGTCATCGGCGGCAGCTCGAGCGTGTCGAGCCGAGCGCCCTCCATCGCCACGCAGACGAGGCCGCGCGCCTCGCGCATGAAGAAGGCGAGCCACTCGGGCGTCGCGAACTCGGCGGCGATGACGAGGTCACCCTCGCCCTCACGGTCGGGTTCGTCGAGCACGACCACCGGGCGGCCGGCGCGCAGCGCGTCGAGGGCGGCCCCGACGCGATCGGCGGGCGACCTGGGGATCGCGGCGCGCTCGGTTCGGACCGATGCCGTCATCGAACGGGCTCGAGGTTGGCCGAGCGGCCGTCGGACCCGGTCTCGCCCTGATCGGGCCGGCCGGCCCGGGCCTCGTGGTCATCGGCCCCGGCCTCGCGGCGATCGACGAGGTAGCGCGCGAAGAGATCGACCTCGATGTTGACGGTCGTGCCGGGCGCCGCCCGGCCCAGGGTCGTGCGCTCGAGCGTCGTCCGAACGAGCGAGACCGTGAAGCCGTCGGTGGCGGGCTCCACGACCGTCAGGCTGACGCCGTCCACCGTGATGAATCCCTTCTCGACGATGTACCGGGCCAGCCTCGGGTCGCGCAGCCGGAAGCGGACGAGCCGGGCCTCGTCCTCGGGGATGACGGAGATGACCTCCGCGACGCCGTCGAGATGGCCCTGAACGAAGTGGCCGCCGACGCGATCCCCGTACCGGAGCGAACGCTCGAGGTTGACGAGCGACCCGGAGCTGAGCAGTCCGAGGTTCGAGCGCCGGAGCGTCTCGGGCATCAGATCGAACGTCACCTGGCCCGGGGCCGGTTGCCCGGCGACCGTCAGGCAGGCGCCGTTGACCGCGACGCTCTCGCCGTCGCTGACATCGGCCAGCAGTTCGAGCGCCTCGACGGTCAGCCGTGCCCCCTCGCCCCGAGGTTCGACGCCGACGACGGTGCCGAGCGTCTCGACGATCCCGCTAAACATCGGGCACCTCCGATCCGGTGGGCCGGTGTGGTTGCGCGTCCGGCGGCGCGTCCAGCTGCGGGCGCGCCCGGAGCCAGATGTCGGCGGCTCGCGGCGTGATGTCGACGATCGCCCAGCGGGGTGCCTCTTCGAGGTGTGCGACGCCCCGACCGCGGATCGGGCTGGGGGCTTCATCGCCGCCGACGAGGACCGGCGCGAGGCAGGCCTCGATCTCGTCGACGAGGCCGGCTAGGAGGAAGCCCGCCAGCAACTCCCCGCCCCCCTCGACGAGGACCTCGTTCATCCCGCGGCTCCCGAGCTCGGCGAGGAGGCTCCCGAGGTCCACCCGCCCAGCCGGATCGGGTGGCAGCGGGAGGAGCTCCAGGCCGCGGTCGCGGAGGACCTCGGCGCGTCGTGAGCGATCCTGGTCGGCCGGATCGCCGGCCGGATCGTCCGCCACGTGGGCGACCGTCGTGCCGGGGGCGAGGGCCGGCCCGGCGAGCGCCGCGCCGGGCGGCAGCCGAAGCCGGGAATCGACGACCACCCGAAGAGGCTGACGACCGTCGGGCGGCGTCGGGCGAACCGTGAGTGACGGATCGTCGGCGAGGACCGTCCCGATCCCGACGACGATCGCGTCGACGCGATCGC
>JAJYXX010000336.1:0-2689 GCA_021801545.1 Chloroflexota bacterium
GGCCGGCGTCAACGACGGGACCGCGAGCATGCTCGGGGCCGGGCTGCTGCGGCCCGGCGACGCGGTCGACACGGGGGGCGCCTCGGGCGGGTTCGGTGTCTACGCCGACCGCCCACTCGAGCTGCCCGGGACGTTCTCCGCCCCGGCCCCGATCGAAGGGCGCTGGGTCCTGGGCGGTGCGATGGCCTCGACCGGGGCTGCCCTCACCTGGCTGCGCGATGCGCTGCTCGGCGGTCGCTGGACGCTCGACGAGCTCGAGGCGGAGGCGGCCGGGCTGGCGCCCGGCGCCGGCGGCCTGGTCTTCCTGCCCTACCTCGCCGGCGAGCGGGCGCCGATCTTCGACGAGCTGGCCCGGGGCGCGTTCGTCGGCCTGACGCTCGACCACACGCGCGGTCACCTCGCCCGGGCGGTCCTCGAGGCGGCCGCGTACGCGATCCGCCACGTCGCCGAGCCGATCCTCGCCGCCGGCGTGCCGGTCACCGAGCTGCGGCTGGCCGGCGGTCCGGCACGGAGCGATCTCTGGGCCCGGATCAAGGCCGACGTGACGGGCTTCCCGGTGGCGATCCCGCGGGTCGGCGAAACGGCGGTCCTGGGAGCGGCGATCCTGGCGGCCGTCGGCGCCAGGGCGGTCGCCGACCGAGTGGAGGCGGTCCGGCGGATGACGGCGATCGAGCGTCGGATCATGCCGGACCTCGAGGCGCACCGGCGCTACGAGCGCCTGTTCGGCGTCTATCGCTCGCTCTACCCGGCGCTCGCCCCGTCGTTCGCGGAGCTGGCGGCGATCGCCGAGGGCTGACCGTCGAGCGGCCGTCGAACGGCCTGCCGCGGGCCGCCCGGATCCGGATCTCGTGACCCTGATCGGCCAGGGCGTGGCGGTCCAGCAGGGCGCCGTCGACGCGGCGACCGGGTTCGCCAACAACGGCTGGGCCACGGGATGGCAGAATCGCGGCGGGCCGTTAGCTCAGTGGTAGAGCAGGGGACTTTTAATCCTCCGGTCGTGGGTTCGATCCCCACACGGCTCACCAGGACCAACCGCTGCGAGATCGCTGCAGGAGCACCGAGATCATGGCATCGGAAACGCAGGCTGACATCGCGCTCGTCGGAGGAGTCGTTCACACCGTCGATGTGAATCGGCCGCGCGCCGAGGCGGTGGCGATCCGGGGCGGGCGGATCGTGGCGGTCGGGGCGGACCGCGACATCCGGGGTCTCGTCGGACCGCGCACCCGCGTCGTTGAGTTGCGCGGGCGGACGGTGCTGCCCGGCTTTCAGGACTGCCACCTCCACCCGACCCACTACGGCACGTACCGCCAGCAGGTCTACCTGCACGACAGGGGCAGCCGGACCGCTTATCTCGAGGCGGTCGCCGACTACGCGGCTGCACACCCCGAGGCGAGCTGGATCCTCGGCGCCGGCTGGTACATGGACCAGTTCCCCGGCGGCACGCCCCGCCGCGAAGACCTCGACGTGATCGTGCCGGATCGCCCGGTCTACATCGTCAACCGCGACGTCCATGGCGCCTGGGTGAACTCGCGCGCGCTCGAGCTGGCCGGGATCACCGCCCGGACCCCCGACCCGCCCGGGGGCCGGATCGAGCGCGACCCGGACGGCACGCCGAGCGGCACGCTCCACGAGTGGGCACGTTTCCTCGTCGAGCGGATCATCCCCCCGACCCCGCCGGAGGTGCTCGAGGAGGCGATCCGGATCGCCCAGGAGCACCTGCACGGGCTCGGGATCACGGCCTGGCAGGACGCCTGGGTCGAGCCCGACGACGAGGCCGCCTACCGGGCCCTCGCGGCCCGGGGCGAGCTGACCGGACGCGTTCGCGGCTCGCTCTGGTGGCGACCCGGCGGCGACGAGTCACAGGTCGACGAGCTGCTCGAGCGGCGAGCTGCCGGTCCGGTCGGCCGCTTCGACCCCGGCACGGTGAAGATCATGGTCGACGGGGTGCTCGAGAACTACACCGGGGCGCTTCTCGAGCCGTATCGCGACCGGGACGGCCGCCCGAGCGACAATCGCGGGATCAGCTTCAACGACCCCGATCTCGTGCGCCGGGCCGTGACCCGGCTCGATGCGGCCGGGGTCCAGGTTCACTTCCATGCGATCGGCGACCGCGCCTGCCGCGAGGCGCTCGACGCGGTCGCGGCGGCCCGCGCGGCGAACGGTCCCGAGGATGGCCGGCGGCGTCACCACATCGCCCACCTCCAGCTCATCCACCCGACCGACGTGCCGCGCTTCCGGGCGCTCGGGGTGACCGCCTCGATGCAGCCGCTGTGGGCCTGCTACGACGCCCAGATGACCGAGCTGACGATCCCGTTCCTGGGACCGGAACGCACCCGCCGGCAGTACCCGTACCGGAGCCTGCTCGACGCCGGTGCTCGTCTCGCGGGCGGCAGCGACCTCCCGGTGAGCACGGCGAACGTGTTCGAGGAGATCGAGGTCGCCGTCAACCGGGTGCCACCATGGGATCGGTCGACCGAACCGTTCCTGCCCGACCAGCGCCTGGCGCTCGACGAGGCGATCGCGGCGTTCACGATCGGTTCTGCGTACGTCAACCACCTCGACGACCGGACGGGTTCGATCACGCCGGGCAAGCTGGCCGACCTCGTCGTCGTCGACCGCGACCTCTTCGATCCTGGCGCCGGACCGATCGGGGATGCCCGGGCGGTCCTCACCCTCGTCGAGGGGGAGG
>JAJYXX010000336.1:2789-4569 GCA_021801545.1 Chloroflexota bacterium
TCGATCTGGCGGAGGCCGGTCGACGGACGGAGCTCCCCGACGACGACGAGCCGGGTCGGGCGGATGACGAGCGGTCCGGGGGTGGCCTGGGGCGGACGGGTCGCCGTGGCCGACGGCGCCGGGGGCCTCGTTCTGGCCGACCGCCAGCGGTGCGCCGCCAGGAGCAGGGTTGCGGCAACCGTCACGGCAATGGCGGCCAACCCGATGGCGAGGACGGTGGCAGGTTCCACGGCTGGCGCGATCCTACCACCACAGCCCCGCCCGGACCGCTCCGAAACTCACTGACCCGTACCGGAAACGGCGGTGGACCGCCCTCGCCGGCCGGCCCACCGCGCCCCGTGTCGGCCGCCCTGCCCGGGCGGCCCTGGTGGAGCTACGAGGTGGAGGCGGGCGCCTTCACGACACAGCGGATGAGGAACGCGGTGTATGTGCCGTTGTCGTTCGTCCCGAAGACCATCACCCGGTCACCGACCTCGAGGTCGGTGACCGTGGCCGGCCTGCGCTTCATGCGGACGCGCGTGTCGGGGGTCACGGTGAACGTCGCGCTCTTGCCGTCGCGTCCCTTGACCGTGATCGAGGTGTCGCTCAGGGCGGTGATCTCGCCCCGCTCGTAGTGGACGAGGACGGTCGAGCCGTCGCGCTTCACGACGGTCAGGTCGGCGCGCACGACGCCGCGCAGGAAGTCGGCCCGCGGCAAGCCGGGGTGGCCAGGGACGAGCGGGCCGGCTGGTCCGGCCGGCGGAGGGGTGGTCGGCTCCACGGCCGAGACGGCCGGGACCGCGACGAGGGACACGAAGGCCAGGGCGAGCAGGCTGGCGGCCGCCCGCCGTCGCCCGATCCGTCGGATCTGTTCGAACATCTGCGTTCTCCTGTCGGTGAGCCGGTGGCGGCAACCGCCCCTGTGCGGTGCTCGCCCGGTCCCGTTCGAGGACAGGATGCCGGCCCGTCCGTTCCCCCTTCGACCGTGGCGCGGTAACGTTCCGTAAGGCGCTGGTAAGCCGTCGGTCCCATGACTCCCGTACCAGCGCCGGGAGCGGCCGAGCCCACTAGACTCCCGCTGCCTGAACTCTCGCAGGGGTGTAGCCTTGGACCGCGACGCGATCCTGATCATCCTCCTCGTCGCCGTCGTCGCAAACGTCGTCGTCATCGGACTCACGTTCCTCAGCCTTCGTGGTCGCCGCGCCGCAGGGCGCGCCGGCCGGATGTCCGCTTCCCGGGCGGCCGGGATCCTCGCCACCGCTCCCGCCCAGGTGCCGCCAGCGTCCGGTGGCCCTGCTCCCGACCAGGCCGGTCGCGGTCCGTTGTCCACCGCGCCTGGCGGACCCGAGGTGGTGCCCATGACCGATCGCACACCTGAAATCGCCACTTCGTCGACGCGCTGGGCGCTCCCGCCACACGAGGACCCGCGCGCCGAGGCGACGATCCATGCCCTCGTTCACGGACCGACGGCGCCCGAGCCGGAAAACGACGCCACCCTCGACGGCCTCGTCGATCCTGCCACCGGCCTCGGGGCGAGGCTCGCCTGGGACGAGGCGTTCCGCAACGAAGAGCGCCGTCTCGCTCGCTACCACCGGGCGACGACCGTCCTCGTCGCCGAGCTCGACGGTCTCGATGCGCTCGCCGAGCGGCTCGGCCAGGCCGCCGCCGACCGACTGATCCCGCCCGTCGGGGACGCGCTGCGCCGGAATGCACGGGGCGCCGACATCGTCACCCGGGTCGGGCACGCGCGTTTCCACGCCCTGCTGCCCGAGACCGACGAGATCGGCGCGATCAACTACGT
>JAJYXX010000305.1 GCA_021801545.1 Chloroflexota bacterium
GTGATCCGGAACTTCTCGGCCCCGAGCCCGACGAACAGGCGGGCCAGCCGCGTGATCTCCTCGAACGTCAGGACCATCGAGCGGGGAAGGAACGCGTAGGCCCGCCCGAACACCTCCCTGGGCATGCAGTAGACACACCGGAAGTTGCAGCGGTCCGTGACCGAGAGCCGGAGATCGCGCAGTGGCCGACCGAGCGTGTCAACGACCGCCGGCGTGCCGGAGCCGGTCGGGACGAGGGGCGGGGCTGCACCATCAGGCTGGATCACCGCCGTATCGTACCCGGCCGTCCCCGAATCGGCGCGCCGGTACCACTGGCCCCGGCTCGTGGTACCTCTTGCACCCTCCACCGCACCGCTCCCGTCTCCTAGGATGCGAGCGCAGCCCGATCACGCTGCCCGATTACGCTGCCCGATTACGCTGCCCGATCACGACCCCGAAGGGACCAGCAAGCGATGGCGACGACCGACACCCGATCCGGCTTCCGGCTTCCCTGGAGCGTGGGCCATCGACAGACCGGCGAGGAGACGTCGGCCGACGAGCCGAGCGCAGCCGGCGAGACGCCCGACGCTTCGGCCATCGACGACCGCCTCGCGGAGATCGAGGCAGACACCGAGCGGGCGGCCCCCGCGAGCCCCGATCGAGCCCCGATCGAGCAGGACGGCCCGGAGCCGGAGGCCACCGTGACACCCGCCGCGAACAGCCAGCAACCGGTCGCCGACACCGGCGAGGCCACCCTGACCGACGAGCCGGTCGCCGACACCGGCGAGGCCGCGCCGGCAACCCCTGCCCGCCCGGCTTCCGCCCGCCGCCCGACGAAGTTCCTCGCCGAGCTGACGAAGGCGATGCATCTCGCCGCCCAGGCCCAGCGCGACGAGACGCTCGCTCAGTACCAGGCCGAGGCGACGTCGTTCATCGAGCAGCTCCACGTCAAGTCGTCCGAACAGGCGGCCGAACACCGCCGCCGCGCCGACGACGACCTGGCCGCGATCCGCGAGTGGTCGAAGGCGGAGATCGCCCGGATCCGCGAGGAGACCGAGCGCCGGATGAGTGATCGCAAGTCCGAGCTCGAGGAGGAGCTTGCGGCGCACGCGGCCCGGATCGAGCACGCGATCGAGCGCCTCCAGGCACGGGTCGAGGCCTACGAGCACGAGATGGACGCCTTCTTCGAGCGGCTCCAGACGCTCGAGGATCCGACGACGTTCGCCGCCCTGGCGGCCAGCCTGCCGGAGCCGCCGCCGTTCGATATCGACCTCGAGCTCGACGAGCCCGTCATCCCGGCCGCGGGTGCCGTTGAGCCGGACCAGACGGCCGTCGAGATTGCGCCGACGGCGGCCGAACCCGCCGCCGAATCCGAGCCGGTCGTCATCCCGTTCGCGGGGCGCCGCTCGGGCGACAGCGACACCTTCGATGCGCGAATCGCGGCGCTCGGCCTCACGCCGGACTTCGCCGCGGCCGAGGCGGAGGCCGCGGCTGACGCCACGACATCCCCCGACGGTGTTGGCAATGACAACGGCGGCGTCGCGGTCCTCGGCGACGAGGCGCTCGCGACGCGCCTGGCGAGCCTCGTGCCGAGCGGACCCGATCCGCTCCGGCCCGCGCCCGGGCCGTCGACCATGACGACCCAGGTCGTGGTCGTCGGCCTCGTCAGCGTGGCCAGCATCGCGAGCTTCAAGCGCCACCTGGCCAGGGTTCCTGGCGTCCAGTCGGTCGGCGTCTCGTCCGGTCCGGACGGCGAGTTCGTCTTCACCGCGGTCCACCGCGAGGACGTCTCGATCCACGACGTGGTGCCCACCCTGCCCGGCTTCCAGGCGCGCGTCTCGAGCGCCGGCGAGGGCATCGTCCGCGTGACCGCCCGCGACCCCGAGTCCGAGTCATGAGCCGACCGGCCGTCGCGATCGCCCTGCCGCCCGACGAGTTCGCGCCCGTCAGTGCCGAGCTCAGCGAGGCGGGGCTGGCGCCGATCAAGATCCGCCGCCCGGCCGACCTCGAGACCGCCCTCGCCAGCCGGCGCGACATCGCGCTGGCGATCATCGACGGCGAGAACGACGTCGACCACTCGCTCGAGATGTACGAGCTGCTCCACGAAGGCGGCCGCGACATTCCCGTCCTCATGGTCGTCTCCCATCGGGCACTCGACCGGCTCGTCAACGCTCCGGTCCCGGCCTCCCTCCACGATGAGTACGTCACCCGACCCTACTCGGCCGAGTCGCTCCGCTGGCGGGTCGAGGCGATGCTGATCCGCGCCCAGACCGTCGACGACGGGAGCGGGCCGGTCATCCAGGGGGGGCTGATCGAAGCCGCCGACTGGGCGCGCCGAGCGACGACCGTCGTCGTCTTCAACCCGAAGGGCGGGGTGGGCAAGACGACCGTCGCGGTCAACCTCGGCGCGGCACTCCAGGTCCGCCGGAGCCAGCGCGTGCTGCTGATCGATGGCGACACGGTGACCGGCCACGTCGCCTCCTCACTCGGGCTCGACCAGACCCGCTCGGTCGTCGACAACTGGCACGATGAAGCCGATGACGGGGTGAGCGAGGGCCTGCTCGAGATCGCCTCGGCCCATTCGAGCGGGATGCAGGTCGTCACCCTCACCCGTTCGCCGCTCCACACCGAGGTCCTCACTCCCCAGCGGGTGATCGACGCGCTCGGTGCCGTCCGGCGCAGCTTCGACTTCATCATCACCGACACGCACCCCTCGTACGGACCGCTCAATCTGTCGCTCTTCGACCACGCCGACCGGATCCTCGTCCCGGTGACCCCGGACCTGCCGGCTCTCCGGGCGGCCGTCCAGTTCCGCGACGTGGCGGCCGAGCTCGGCATCCAGGACCGGATCTCGATGATCGTCAACCGCGCCAACAGCGGTGTCTCGGTCGCCGACATCGAGCGCACGGTCGGCATCCCCGCCCTCGCCCAGATCCGCTCGGCCGGGATGCTCTTCGTGCGGGCGGCGAATGAGGGCCGGACGGTGATCGAGTGCTTCCCGCGCGAGAAGGTGACCGAGGATTTCGACCGCCTCGCGGACCGGCTCCTGCCCACGGCACGGAGAACCGCCACCCAGTCGCGGCCGGCCGTGCGGAGCCTCTTCGGCCGGCGTGAGGTTCCGGCCGGAGCCTGACCCCGGCGGCCGCTCCGTCGGTCGCATCTGGTGAGCGGGAATGACCAGCCCGCCTGAACGGAGCCGCTAGCGCGAGGTGTCGGTCCAGCTGACGCCGCCGAGCGGCTGGCCGGGCAGTGGCTCGATCCGCGTCCGGGTCCGCTTGTCGACCTGCTCGACGCCCCGCAGGTAGAAGCGATTGACGAGGATCGTGTCGATCGAGGGGTCGTTCACCTGGCGCTCGCCGAGCAGGGCAGCCGCGTCGGTCACCGGGACGAACATCTCGGTCCCCCGCTCGAGGAGCCGCTCGGGATCCGAGCCCGGGTAGAGGTAGACGGTCCCGATCACCCGGAATGGCGGTACCTCGAGGGCGACGTCGTAGGGCACCTTGTGGACCCGGAAGGCGGCCTTCTCCTCCTCGGTCAGGCGCGGCAGCGTCCCCTCACTAGCGAGGACGATGATCAGGTCGTACGGGTCGACGAGCCGCAGGCCCGGGACCGGTGTGAACGGCTCCGAACCGTCGATCGGGGCCCACCGGACGTCGCTGATCGGGATCGCCTCGCGCCGGTTCAGGGCGTCCGAGAGCCGCCCCTCGATCTCCATGAACCCGACGAGATGCCATTCCTCGGTCAGGCCGTCGAACGCGACCGGGCCGCGTTGCCCGGCGGCGGCTCCAGGCGGCCCCGCGGTGGACGACCGCTTGTCCTTTCGTCCGCGCCAGAAACCGAACGGCACCCCGTCACTCCTCTTCGGCGGCGCCGGAGTGCTCGCGGATGATGTCGACGACCGTGGCGTCGGCGAGCGTCGTCGTGTCGCCCAGGACCCGGCCCTCGGCGATGTCGCGCAGCAGACGGCGCATGATCTTGCCCGAGCGCGTCTTCGGCAGGTCCGGCACGAACATCAGGTACTTCGGGCGGGCGATCGGGCCGATGACGTAGGCGACGTGCTCACGCAGCTGCAGGGCGAGTGCGTCCGACGGCTCCTGGCCGGCTCTCAGGATGACGAAGGCGAAGATCGCCTGGCCGGTCACCTCGTCGCTCTTGCCGACGACCGCCGCCTCGGCCACCGAGCGATGGTCGACGAGTGCCGACTCGACCTCGATCGTGCTGATCCGGTGACCGGCCACGTTCATCACGTCGTCGACCCGGCCGAGCAGCCAGAGGTAGCCCTCCTCGTCACGCTTCGCCCCGTCGCCGGCGAAGTACATGCCCGGGAACCGGCTCCAGTACGTCTGGCGGTAACGCTCCGGATCGCCGTAGATGCCGCGCAGCATCGCCGGCCAGGGCCGCGTCAGGACGAGATACCCGCCCCCGCCGCGCGGCACGGACCGACCCTCCGCGTCGACGACGTCGGCCGCGATGCCGGGGAACGGGAACGTGGCACTGCCCGGCTTCGTCGTCGTCACGCCCGGCAGCGGGGTGATCAGGATCATCCCGGTCTCGGTCTGCCACCAGGTGTCGACGATCGGCGCC
>JAJYXX010000350.1 GCA_021801545.1 Chloroflexota bacterium
GGGACTGACCGCCGCAACCGAGGATCCGCCCGGCGGCGTCATCCGCCGCCTGGCGGACGGGCAACCCGCCGGCTGCCTCCACGAGCGCGCCGCGAGCCTCGTCCTGCGCCTCGTCCCGCCACCGTCCGCGGAGCGGATCGACGCCGCGCTCGTCCGCGCCTGCCGGGAGCTGCTCGGGCTCGGTCTCGTTGCGGTCCACGATCCGGGCGAGGTCTCGGCCGATGCCACGCTGAGCGGCGGCTTCGCCGCCTACGAGCGGCTCGCGGCGGCCGGCCGGCTGCCGATCCGGGTCCACGTGTCGGTGCGTCCCGAGTCGCTCGAGCTCGCGCTCGAACGGCGACTGCGGAGCGGCGAGCCGCTCGGCGGCCCGGAGAGTCGGGCGCGGGTCGGCTGGCTGAAGGTGTTCGCCGACGGGACGCTCGGTGCCCGGACGGCGCGCCTGCTCGCCCCGTATGAGCCTGCGCCGGATCTCGACGAACCGCCCGGTGGAGCGCTCGGTGTCCACGTCACGCCACCCGACGAGGTCGCCCGGCTCGTGCATCGGGCCGCGGCCGGCGGGATCGCCGCCCAGGTCCACGCGATCGGCGACGGGGCCGTGCGCACGAGCCTCCACGCGCTCGAGTCGGTTGCCGGGCAGACCGCGTTCCGGCCCCGGATCGAGCATGCCCAGCTGATCGACCCGGCCGACCTGCCGCGGTTCGCCGGCTCGGGCGTCGGCGCCTGCGTCCAGCCGCGGGACATCGGCGCCGACGCCGCGAACGCCTACCGGTTCTGGGGCCCGAGGCGCGTCGAACGCGGCGCCTACGCCTACGGCTCGCTGGTCGGCTCCGGGGCGGTCGTCGCCTTCGGGACCGACGCTCCGGTCGAGCCACCCGACCCGTGGCCGGCGATCGCCTCGGCCGTCACCAGGCGCTCCCCGGACTGGCCCACGAGCGAACCGCCGTTCGTGCCGGCGGAGGCGATGACGCTCGCCCGGGCGGTCCGGGCGGCCTGCCTCGGCCCGGCGCAGTTGGCGGGTGAACCCGACCGCGCCCGGCTGGTCCTGGGCTGTCGGGCCGACCTCATCGTCGTCGCGGCGGGGGTGGTGGAGGAGCCGGTCGACCCGCGGGGACCGCTCGGGACCACGCGCCCGGAGCTCGTCCTCCTCGACGGCGTGATCGTCTCGACGGCGTGATCGTCCACGAGGGCTGAGCGTGGGCCGCAGTGGGCCGCGGGGCCGCAGCGGGCCGAGGCCGGGTTCAGCGTGGGCCGCGGGGCCGCAGCGTTGGGTCGCGGGCCTCAGCGGACCGGCAGACCGCGCTGGCGGCGGGCCTCGTAGAAGAGCACCGCGGCGGCCGCGGCAACGTTCAGGCTGTCCGCCACGCCGAGCATCGGCAAGCGGACCGGCACGACGTCGGGCGCGCTCCAGACCGGGGAGAGCCCCTCCACCTCGCTGCCCAGGGCGATCGCAAGGGGACCGCCGAGGTCCGTTTCGCTGGCGAGCTGTGGGGCGTCGACGCGGGCCGCCACGATCCGCAGTCCCCGGTCCCGGAGCCAGGCGAGCGTCTCGGTCGTCGAGGCGGCGGCGAGCCGGGCCGTGAAGACCGTGCCGAGACTGGCCCGGATCACGTTCGGGTTGAAGAGATCGGTCCGCGGCTCGGCCGCGATGAGCGCATCGAGCCCGGCGCCGTCGGCGCTGCGCAGGATCGCACCGAGGTTGCCGGGCTTCTCGACCGCCTCGATGACCCCGACGAGCGGATGTGGGGGCAGGTGGAGCCGCCCGAGCGACGTGTCCGGGATCCGGACGATGGCCACGACCCCTTCGGCCCGTTCGCCGAAGGCGATCTTGTCGAGGACCGCCGGCGTGACCTGCCAGACCCGTACCCGTCCCTGCTCCAGGGCTGCGAGTGCGGCCCGGGCATCATCGCTCCGGAGGAGCGCCTCGCACACGAACGCCTCCTCGACGGTGGTCCCAGCACCGACGGCGCGCACGAGTTCACGGGCGCCGTCGACGATCGTCAGGCCGGTCTCGTCGCGGCTGCGACGCTCGCGCAGCCGGACGGCGGCGATGACGCGCGGATTGTGCAGGCTCGTGATCATCACCGGCCCGGACGACCCGCTGCTCGCGTCGCGCATCGTGCTGCCCGCCTCAGCTGTGTGTCCAGCGGGCGAACGCGCCGGCCGGCAGCCGCCCGCCGGCCGCGGCCCGGATCTCGAGCGGCCCGGTCTCGAGCCGGCCGAGGCGCAGCTCGTCGGGGGGCAGCGCTGCAGCGAGCTCCCGTCCGAGCCGGTCGGGGCCGATGCCCGGTGTGTGGGTCGTCACGAGTAGGAAGACCCGCCGGCGGCTGGTGAGCGCCGCGCAGCTGCGCAGGAGATCCGCCAGGCGGTCTTCTAGACGCCAGGGCTCGCCCCTCGGACCATGGCCGTAGCTTGGCGGGTCGAGGATCACCGCGTCGTAGCGGCGGCCGCGGCGCAGCTCCCGCCGGGCGAACACCTCGACGTCCTCGACGAGCCAGCGGATCGGGGCCTCGGCGAGGCCCGAGAGGGCGGCGTTCCGGCGCGCCCAGGCGACCGCGCTGCGCGCGGCGTCGACGTGGACGACGCTTGCACCTGCGGCTGCGGCGGCGAGCGTGCTGCCGCCGGTGTGCGCAAACAGGTTGAGGATCTCGAGCGGGCGCCCGGCGGCTCGCACCTGGCGGCGGATCCAGCGCCAGAGCGGGACCTGTTCGAGAAAGAGGCCCACCTGGCCGGTTCCGGTCAGGCGAAGCTCGAGCGTGAGGCCTTCGAGCTGCACGGTCCAGGGGCCGGTGGGGAGGCGTGGACCGTGCCAGGCGCCGGGCCCGCGGCTGGATCGCTCGTATCGCCCGTCCGCCGCGACCCAGGCGGCGCGGTCGGCCGGTTCGAGTCCGTCGGCCGCCGGCGCCGGCCGGACGAGCAGGTACGGTCCGAACCGCTCGAGTCGGCGGCCGTCGCCACGGTCGATGAGGCGGGGGATGGCGGCGGAGGCACGGGCAGGAGGGCCGGGGGAGGGAAGACCGGTCGGTTCGGGCATCGCGCACATCATGCCCGATCGCGCGCCTCGCGCCCGACCACCTGGCGGTCTGCGTTGAGGTGATCAGCCGGGGTGCGGTAGTATCGTGGGGTGACGCGACGGAACCGCGTCGCAACCGGGGCGGCTAGCTCAGTTGGTTAGAGCACTTGCTTGACATGCAAGAGGTCACTGGTTCGAGTCCAGTGTCGCCCACCATTCTCACTTCAGCGAAAGAAAGAACGAAGGCGCCGAACGGAACGCGCCACGTCGGGGACGGGCTCCAGAGAGTCGCGGTCGGGAGGGATCCCGGCTGGAAGCCGCGGCAGCACCGGCGACGAGGCACCACCCGTGAGCGGCCGGTGAACCGGTCCGGGTCCGCCCGTTAGCGCGGCACGAGAGCGCGATCGCGCCCGGTCCATCCGGGACGGCCGCGAAGGCGGGTGGAACCGCGGGAGGCACGACCTCTCGTCCTGTCGGTGGACGAGAGGTTTCTGATTCTCGGGAGGTGCACAAGAGATGGGCGACGAGCGGTCGGTCGAAGGGCGATCAGCCGAGGGGCAGGCGGACGAGCTGTTCGAGGCGCCCGAGCGCGGGGCCGTCGACGAGCTCCTTGACGCCGGCGCCCACAGCGAGCTCGATGCGATGCGCCACTCGGCCGCCCACGTCATGGCCGAGGCGGTCCTCGACCTGTTCTCGGGCGCGAAGCTCGGCATCGGGCCGGCGATCACGGACGGCTTCTACTACGACTTCGAGCTGCCCCGGTCGCTGACGCCGGAGGACCTCGAGGCGATCGAGGAGCGGATGCGTTCGAGCATCGCGGCCGACCATCCGTTCGTGCGCCGTGAGCTTCCGGCCGGAGAGGGCCGGGCCTTCTTCGCCGCCCACGGTCAGCCGCTCAAGGTCGAGATCATCGACGACCTCGCTGCGGCGGCGACGGCCGAGCGACGGCCGATGCCGCCGATCTCGGTCTACGAGCACGGCTCGTTCGTTGACCTGTGCAAGGGTCCCCATGTCGCGAGCACGGGGCTGATCGGGCCGTTCAAGCTTCTCGCCGTCGCCGGTGCCTACTGGCGGGGCGATGAGACACGTCCGATGCTCCAGCGGATCTACGGCACCGTGTGGCCGACCCAGGAGGAGCTGGACCGCTACCTCTGGCGCCGGGCGGAGGCGAAGAAGCGCGACCATCGCCGGCTCGGCGTCCAGCTCGACCTCTTCAGCTTCCACGATGTCAGCCCGGGTGCCGCCTTCTGGCACCCGAAGGGCCAGCGGATCTGGCGCATCCTCGAGGCGGCGATGCGCGAGCTCCAGGAGCGGCGCGACTACCAGGAGATCAGCACCCCGCAGCTCGTTCACAAGAAGCTCTGGCAGCAGTCCGGCCACTGGGACCTCTACGCCGAGAGCATGTTCCGGCTCGACATCGAGGGCCAGGAATACAGCCTCAAGCCGATGAACTGCCCGGAGAGCACGATCATCTACCGCAGTCGGCTGCGCTCGTACCGCGACTTGCCGCTCCGG
>JAJYXX010000016.1 GCA_021801545.1 Chloroflexota bacterium
AGAGGCAGTACGCCTCCTGATGGGCAAGCGCCCTCGGCGCCGGCCGGATCTCCGCATAGCAGCGGTGACGGTGGTCGGGTCGGATCGACCGTTCGTCGCGATCGCCCTCGAAGGCAACGAACGGGCAGGCCGATGCGCCGTCGACGATGGGCAGCCCTCGCTCTGTCATCGCAGCGGATGATACGCGGCCCGGCCACGTGTGCCCTCGAGGCGGTCGGCGGGGCAGCGGTTGATCGGGCGCCTGACCATGATCACTGGCTTCGAGTGGTGGTCCGCGCGGTGAATGCCTGTCCGGCGCCCGGGATTGCGCCCCTCCGGACCCTCGGCGCTCGCTCGAAGCGCGGCGCACGCCTGGCGACGTCACGTCCAGAAGTCCCGCGAACGATCGCACCTTGTTCGTGACAAGTGAGCTGTCACGGCTCGCGGGTAAAAGAGACGGCGGAGCAGGAAACCGCGCCATCATTCGGCATCAGGAGCATTCGGCATCAGGAGCTGGAACGCAGTGACGGTACCCGGATCCAAGCGAACCCCGGTCCCATACAATCCCACAATGGCGGTCGAGAACCTGCAGCTGGTATTTGTCGAGGAGCCTCCGGCCAATGGCCATCGACGGAACGGCCGGACGGACGACACGCGACGACCGCCGGTTGGCCCCCTCCGCCGGGCAGACCGGTTCGACCCCGACGCCGACGCGGTGATCTACGGCGGACGCTGCGAGGATCTTCTCGCGTCGATGCCGACCGGCTCCACACAGCTCGTCGTCACGTCTCCGCCCTACAATATCGGCAAGGCGTACGAGCGCCGAACGTCGCTCGAGCGGTACGTCGAAGAGCAGCGGCTCGTCATCACCGATGCCGTCCGCGTCCTGGCCGACGGCGGCAGCATCTGCTGGCAGGTGGGCAACCACATCGACCACGGCGAGGTCTTCCCGCTCGACGCGATCCTCTACCCGATCTTCAAGTCGCTCGGCCTGCAGTTGCGCAACCGGATCATCTGGCACTTCGAGCACGGACTGCACGCCACGCGCCGTTTCAGCGGACGGCACGAGACGATCCTCTGGTTCACCAAGGGCGAGCCGTACTACTTCGATCTCGACCAGGTGCGTGTGCCGCAGAAGTACCCGAACAAACGAGCGTTCAAGGGGCCGAAGATCGGTGAGCTGACGGGCCACCCCCTCGGTAAGAACCCGGGCGACGTCTGGGTGATCCCCAACGTGAAGGCGAACCACGTCGAGAAGACGGGCCACCCCTGCCAGTTTCCGATCGAGCTGGTCGAGCGCCTCGTGCTCTCGATGACCCGGCCCGGCGATCTCGTGCTCGACCCGTACGGCGGCGTGGGGAGCGCGGTCCTGGCCGCTGTGCTCAACGGTCGCCGCGGTGCCATGGCCGAGATCATGCCCGAGTATCTGACCGTGGCCCGTGAGCGGCTCGATCTCGCCGAGCGGGGTGAGCTGCGGGCACGACCGATGTCCAGGCCGGTCTACGAGCCGCGTTGAGATGCTCAAGGTCTACGAGTACTCGCACCTCGGCGGCTCGGAGATCCTTCAGGTTCGCTATCCGGAGATCAACGCGGCGATCGACGACGTGATCGCCGCGTTCCGCGTCGACACGAAGACGAAAGTCAGCCGCGAGAGGACGAACGCCGGCGAGCTGCTCTTCTCGCCCAAGGAGATGAACGCGGCCTTCAAGGCGGGGTTCCGAGCGCGCGACTTCGACGAGATGAGGGATCGCGACACGATCTCGATCCCGGGCTGGGACCGCCAGATCAAGGGTGCCTTCAAGCAGGTTGACTTCGTCCGCGACCAGGTCCTCGTCGAGGTTCAGTTTGGGAAGTACGCCTTCATGTTCTACGACCTCGCCAAGTTCCAGTACTTCTTCAACGAGGCCAAGGCCCAGGTCGGCGTCGAGATCGTGCCCTGTCACGCGCTGAAGTCCCAGATGTCGACCGGGGTCTCGTACGGCGAGCAGCTCGTCTACGACATCGAACGGCTGCGAAAGCACTTCCCCGCGGTGCCGGTGAAAGTGATCCTCATCGACATCGAGTTGCCTGAGGCGGAGCGAGAAGCGCGCGACCGACGGCTGGCCCTGCGCGAAGAGGCGGAAGGGTACGAAGACCAGGAGAGCTAGGACGGCCGAGACGCCGTCAAATGGCACCCCCGGAACACGGTCGGCCTTGTGCGGCCCTCTGCGCCAGGCCCGGTGGGTAAATGGGCCGCCGTGCCATGGAAGGTGGCACGCCGACCCGTCACGCTCGCCGGCATGAAGGAGAAGGAGGTCGCGCCGCGCCGCCCGCGCGGCAGGCCGCCCAAGCAGATCGAGAACCGCCCCAACCTGTGTCCTGACGGACACCGGGGCCGGCTCGTGCTCTGGGGCCGCCGGACCTGGGCGAGCGCGCCCTTCCGCCGCCAGCGGATCAAGTGCCTGCCGTCCGACGGCTCGCCGGCGCACACCTTCTCGCTCGCCCGCCGCCAGGCAGCAGCCTCCCACCCGCACGGCGAGGAGTGCCCGTCCTGCGACGTGCGGCCCGGTGTCGCGCTCGGCCCGGTCGCCCGGACCGACCACTACCACACCGCCAACGAGATCGCGCGTCTGATCCAACTCGCCGGGCGCGGCACGTCGCTCCGGCGGGCGAGCCGGACGGTCCGCCTCGAATCCCAGCACTACGTCGAGGACCACCACGGGATGCGGCGAACGAGCAGCGCGTTCGCGCTGGCCGCCCGTTATCTCGACCTCTTCGCGCCCCGGATCGACCAGCGACTCGCGCCCAAGGCGTGGCCGCGCATCCTGGTGCTCGACGCCAAGCCGCTCAACGTCCGCGCTTACGACGCCGAGGCGTTCGTGCCCGGCTGGGACCCCGACGAGCGCGGCGGCGCGATCCTCGCCGCGTCGGGCACCGACGACCCGGCGCTCGCGGTGATGCCGTGGCGGATCGACGTGGCGGGCGACGAGACCACCGAATCCTGGCTCGACTTCCTCTCGTCCTTCGACCCCGACGGCCCCGGCCCGGAGTGGGTCGTCGCCGACGGCGCGAAGGCGATCGCCGCCGCCGTCCGCCAACGCTGGCCCAACGCGATCTTCTACTCGTGCGAGTTCCACCTCGGGCGCGCCCTGCGCGCCGCCGCCTACCGCGACGGCATCCACGTCGACCATGAGGCCCACGCCGACCTCTTCGAGCGGGCCTTCTGGTCGGAGGCCGACTGGATCGCGCTCGGCGAGTTCATCGACCGCGAGAAGGCGGCCCATCTCGCCGGCTGGTGGCTCGACAACGACGACCTCGTGCGCCGCCAGGTCCGGCTGCGCGAGGACCACTTTGGCTTTCCGCGCAGCAACGGGGCGACCGAGCACCTGCTCGACTGGATCGACGGGCGCTTCCCGCGCAAGCGCCGGTTCCGGCTGCGCAACGCGAACCGCCTCCGCCGGGTGCTCGCGCTGATGCGGGCCGAGCAGGCGGGCCAGGCCGACGCCGTCACCTACGCCGCGCTCGTGAAGCGGGAAATGAACCGCCTCGCGCGCGACGAGCACCTTGATTGGGGAAGCGGGGACGATCCGGCGAGCCAGATCAGTTCGCTCAGCGCGCTGATCGTGGCCGCCGACGCCCGCAAGCGGGCGGGCACGACCGCATACATGGCGAACGCGAAGGTCAAGTCGGTCCTCGCGCTCATCGCCGAGGAGAACCGGGCCCGGGCCGTGGCCGGGCTGCCGCCGCTCGCGGTGTCCGGGTCCCGCACGCCCTCGGTCGATGTCGCGGGCCTGCGCCTCGCCGACTTCCCCCGCGTGCTGCGTGACTGGGACGCCAAGGCAAACGCTGTCGATCCGCTCACGCTCTCCGCCGGTTCGAGCGTGCGCGCGAACCGGAAGTGCCACCGTTGCGGGCACACGTGGGAAGCCGAGATCGCCCAGCGGACGAAGCGTCTGACCCGTTGCCAGCGGTGCTCGACCGAACGCGCCGACGGCCTCAACGCGCTCGCGGTCGTCCGGCCCGACCTTCTCGCCGAGTGGGACGCGAGCGCCAATGCGCCGCTCCGCCCGGCGCGCATCAAGGTCACCTACGACAGGGCCGTGACCTGGCGCTGCTCGGACCCGAAGCACCCGCCCTACCGGATGTCACCGTGGGCGCGCTCCAGGATCCAGATCGGCTGCCGCTTCTGCCGCCGGCGGGTGAAGGCGGACGCCGCGCGGGCGACGACTGCCGAGGCTGCCTGATCGAGCGCGCCACCTGGGGCGATCTCGCAAGCACAACTTAGCGGGGTGCGACCAGCCAGCGGGGTCCGCAACCTGGAACGTTCGCCTTCGGCGTCAGCGTGAGACGCCGCTGCCCTGGTCAGCCCCGGCGGCCCATTTACCCACCGGGCCTGGCGCAGAGGTGTGCGGCGACCGTTTGACAGTCCGGAGACCGCCTCCGACACTTGGAGGACCTCGTGATGGTCCTGCCGGCAACCCTGTCGGCTCCCACGCGTTCCACGCTCGGAGGAACCCATGTCGCGCCTTACTCGCTGGCTCG
>JAJYXX010000197.1 GCA_021801545.1 Chloroflexota bacterium
CCGTGCCGTGACAGCGCCCCCCAGCGCACATCCTCGAACTGCCGGCCGCCGGAGACTGTTCTGGTGCCCTGTCCCACAAGGGCGGGGGGTTGAATCGCCGGCTCTGGCTCCGGCTTCGGCTCCGGGCTGCCGGACCCGACCGGCGTCCGCTCCGGGCGC
Source organism: Chloroflexota bacterium (assembly GCA_021801545.1). Lineage (GTDB taxonomy): Bacteria > Chloroflexota > Limnocylindria > Limnocylindrales > CSP1-4 > JAKAHU01. The sequence continues at coordinate 160 of JAJYXX010000197.1, forward strand.
CGCAGCACGAGAAGGATTACGGGACGGGTTTGTGCTCGCAGACCAGGCGCAACGAGCGGGTCGCAGCTCCTCCGAAGCCCGGATTCGGTCAGCGGTAGCCCTTCTGATGCTGCCGACGACGGGATCGGCGGCCTGAGAGGTCGAGCGGCGGGCGGGAGGTGCCCGCGGGTCCCCGAACGTGCGTTCGATAACCCTTCTCGTGCTGCGGGATGCGGCATCTGCCGTGGGGCGTGCAGGCGGTGCCGGCGCGGGCGGCAGCCTCGACCTCTTCTCGTGCTGCGGGACGCGGCATCTGCTGTGGGACCCCGGCCGCGGGAAGGCCGTCCCTGCTTCTCCTACTCCCCGCTCACGACCAGCAGGTCGCGCGGCGCCTCGTTCAGGATGTCCGGCCCGCTGGCGGCACAGACCACGATGTCCTCGATCCGTGCCCCAGCCAGCCCCTCGAGGTAGATCCCGGGCTCCACGCTGAACGCCATCCCCTCGCGGAGCGGCTCGGCGTTGCCGGCCACGAGGTAGGGCTCCTCGTGCGCCTCGAGACCGATCCCGTGCCCGGTCCGGTGGATGAAGTGCAGGCCATGACCGCCGGCGGCGATGATCTCGCGGGCCACGGCGTCGATCCGCTCTGCCGGCACCCCCGGGCGGACGGCGTGCGTCGCCTCGGCCTGGGCGGCGCGAAGGATCGCGAACAGGGCGAGGTACTCGTGGTACGGAGCGTGCACCGGCTCGCTGCCGGTCACCCAGAGTGTCCGGGTAATGTCGCTGCCGTAGCCGCCGAGCGTGCCCCCGATGTCGAGCACGATCGGCTCACCGGCCTGGATCACCCGGGCCGAGGCCTCGTGGTGCGGCGAGGCGGAGTTCGGGCCGGAGGCAACGATCGCGAACTCGGCCCGCTCGTGGCCCTCGGCCAGCAGCCGCTCCCGAACCTCCCGGCTGACGTCCGCCTCACTCCGGCCGATGAGCCGGCCGCGCGCGATCGCAGCCACGACCCGGTCGGCTGCATGGGCCGCGGCCCGCAGGAGAGCGATCTCGTCGGCATCCTTGACGATCCGCAGCTCCCGCAGCACCGTCGAGCCGAGCCCGAACCGGGCCTCCGGAAGCACCTCCTGGAGGCGAAACAGGAAGCTCGCCCAGAGCCGATCGGAGACGGCCACCCGGATCGGGGCTGGCGCGCCGCTACCGAGCGAGGCGCGAACGAGGCGCCCGACGAGCGTGACGGGATCCTCGGTCTCCTCCCAGGCCGTCACCTCGACGAGGCCGGCGGCGGCCGCCGAGCAGGCCCGGGCGGGGGCAAGCTCGAGACGCGGCACGACGAGCGTGACCGGGCCGGCGGCCGGGACGACGAGCATCGTCAGGCGCTCGAGAGGCATGGCGTCGTAGCCGGTGAGGTAGCGCAGGTCCGCCCCGACACCCACGAGCAGGGCCGCCAGACCGCGCTCCGCGACCAGGTCACGGGCGGCGGCAAGGCGCTCACGGTGGCGCGTGGCGGGGATCGGATACGGCGGCATCAGCGCGGCCTGGCTCGTCATCGGCGATCTGCTCCTGTGATCGAACATCGAGGTGCCCCGATCAGCCGGCGGCGGCCGGATCGGTCCGACCGAGCCAGGCGGCGATCACGGCCGGACCGTCCTCGTGCAGCTTGCGGTAGGCATAGACGCGCCCCGCCCCGGCCGCCAGGGCGCGCCGGCGGAGCTCGTGGTCGTCGTGCTGGGCGACACACAGGACCGACCGTCCGCCCGACGCCGCGCTGGCCACGGCCGCGAGGCCGTCATAGGCCCGCGCGGTGAGGTCCACGATCACCCGCCCGGAGCCCGGCAGCGCCGCCTCGAAGGCAACCGTCGTCGCGACCGAAACGGCCTCGGCGCCCGCGCCTCGGACGAGACAGGCCAGCCGGGTCGCCCAGATGAGGTCGTCGGCGAGAACGACGACGCGATCGACACCGTGATCCGACACGCCCTCAGCCGATTACCTGGAGGATGTGGCGAAAGACGTCGCGGGCGGCGACGACCCCGATCGGACGATCCCCCTCGACGATCGGGACGTGCCGGAACCCGCCGACCGCCATCTTGTTGATCGCGATCGCGAGTGTGTCATCGTGGCGCAGCACGACCGGATCCTCGGTCATGACGTCCCGGACGTCGAACGCCTCGATCGGACGCCCGGCGAGCTTGAGGACCGCATCACGCTCGGTGAAGATCCCGACCAGGCGGTCGCCGGACATGACGAGCAGGCAGTCGACCCCCTCCTCGCGCATCCGGCGGATCGCGTCCGACACGGGGGTCGTCGCCCCGACGAGGGCCGGGGAGCCGACCCCGAGCGCATCGAGGTGCTCGCCCAGGAGGCGCCCCTCGAAATCGTCCGGCGCTTGCGGGATGTCGCTCGAGCGCAGGTCGGCGCCACAGTTGGCGCAGAAGTCCTCGCCCTCGAAGTTATCGTGCCGGCAGACCGGGCAGAGCATGCATGGACCTCACTTCACGACCCAGGTGTCGCCGCTGGCAAGGAGGGCCTCGAGCTTGCCGGGTCCCCGCCGGGCGATCTCGGACGCGATCTGGTCGACCATCAGCTGGTCGTGGGTGGGGCGCTCGATGTTGCGCAGGACCCCGACCGGCACCGGGAAGTCCGGCCACCACATCCGCGACAGCATGAAGGCCAGGTACGGATCCTCGGCCTTCTCATCGTGGACGACGAGGTCCTCCTCCGTGATCCCGTTGCCGAGCTGGACGACCTCGGGATGGAGGCCCCGCAGCCGGATCCCCTTGTCGCGGTCCTTGCCGAAGATCATCGGCTGGCCGTGCTCGAGGGCGAGCATCCGATCCTCGCGCACCTCGCGGTCGGTGAACTCGCGGTAGGCGCCGTCGTTGAAGATGTTGCAGTTCTGGAGGACCTCGACGAAGACCGAGCCGCGGTGGAAGCCGGCCCGTTCGAGCGTCCCCTGGAGGTGCTCGGTGTGGGTGTCGACCGAGCGGGCGACGAACGTCGCCTCGGCCGCCAGGGCGATCGAGAGCGGGCTGACCGGATGGTCGATCGTCCCGGCCGGCGTCGACTTCGTCATCTTGCCGAACTCCGAGGTCGGCGAGGCCTGGCCCTTGGTCAGGCCGTAGATCCGGTTGTTGAACATGATCAGCTTGATGTCGACGTTCTTGCGCATCGCGTGGAGGACGTGGTTGCCCCCGATCGAGAGCGCGTCGCCGTCGCCGGTGATCACCCAGACCATCAGCTCGGGTCGGGCGGCCTTCAGCCCGGTCGCCAGCGTCGGCGCCCGGCCGTGGATCGTGTGGAAGCCGTACGTGTTCATGTAGTACGGCAGGCGACCGGAGCAGCCGATCCCCGAGATGAAGACGATGTTCTCCTTCGGGACGCCGAACTCGGGCATCGTCTTCTGGGTCTGGGCGAGGATCGAGTAGTCACCGCAGCCCGGGCACCAGCGGACCTCCTGGTCCGAGGCGAAGTCCTTGCGGCTGAGCTTGATGACAGCCGCGTTCTCCGGGCTGAGCGCGGCCGGGGTCGTCGTGTTCGTCATCGCCTCGTCCCTCACCGGCCAGCCAGGATCTGTTCGGCCCGTTCGTGGATCTCGGCGATCCGGAACGGCTTGCCGCGGACGCGGTGATAGCCCTCGGCGTCGATGAGGTAGCGCGCCCGGATCAGCATCAGGAGCTGGCCGAGGTTCAGTTCCGGGATGAGCACCCGGCGGTAGCGGTCCAGCACGTCGCCGGTGTTCCTCGGGAACGGGTTGAGGTAGCGCAGGTGGGCGTGGGCGACGCTCTGGCCCTCGGCGAGCAGCCGCTCGACCGCGCTCCGCAGGGCACCGTACGTCGAGCCCCAGCCGAGGATGAGCAACTCGCCCTCGTCGCGGCCGTACGTCTCGAGGTCGGGGATGTCGTTCGCGACCCGGGCGATCTTCTCCGCCCGGAGGAGCGTCATCCGGTGGTGGTTCTCCGGGTCGTAGCTGACGTTGCCGGTGATGTCCGCCTTCTCCAGGCCGCCGATCCGATGCTCGAGACCGGGCGCGCCGGGGACGGCCCACATCCGGGCCAGCGTCTCCGGGTCACGGGCGTAGGGGTGGAACGTGGCCGGATCGGTCGCGTTCGGGACGCTGATCGAGGGCAGGCTGTCGAGCTCCGGGATCCGCCACGGCTCGGCCCCGGTGGCCAGGAACGCATCCGAGAGGTAGATGACCGGGGTCATGTGGCGGAGGGCGATCCGGGCGGCCTCGAAGGCGAGGTCGAAGCACTCGGCCGGCGTCGCCGGCGCGACGACCGGCAGCGGAGACTCGCCGTTGCGGCCGAAGAGCGCCTGGA
>JAJYXX010000101.1 GCA_021801545.1 Chloroflexota bacterium
GCCGGGCGGATCAGATCGCCGAGGCGGCGAGCCGCAGGCTGGACGAGGTGCCCGACGAGCACGAGGGGGATGGCGGGTGACGCGCCCGGTCGTCCTCGATGCCTCCGCCGGCGTCCCGCTCGTTCGCGCCGAGCCGGAGTCGGGCCGCTGGCACTCGATCGCGGCCGGGTGGCTGCGCGAGGGCCGGCCAATCGTGGTCCCGGTCCATTTCTGGCTCGAAGTGTCCAACACGCTCGTGCGCCGGCATGGCTTCGGCAGCGCCGGGGCCCTCGAAGCGCTCCACGTGCTCGACGACCTGGTGACCGAGACCGTCGAGGTGGGCCGGCCGACCCTCCTCCTGGCGATCGATCGGGCTGAGCGATTCGGCCTATCAGTCTACGATGCCGCCTATCTTGCCCTGGCGGAGGTGCTCGACGCCGAGCTGGCGACGATGGACCGCGCCCTCGAGCTCGCTGCCGGTCCGCGCCTTGTTCGGCGAGCGGGTCACCCGCCCCGCCTCTCCGAGACTCGCGCGCCGTATGGCTCGCCGGCGCGCGTCACCTGGCCCGACTATGCCGGCGCGGCGTCCTACCTCGCCTCGCTGCGCGCCGAGCTCAAGAAGGCGGAGCGGCGGGGGGCAACGGAGGCCAGGTAGGCCTGCGCCGGGCACCAGTCGCCGGCGCAGGCTGCGGAACCGTCAGCGCGCCGCGGCCAGCACTCGCGCCGCCTCGGCGGCCTTCAGCGCCTTCACCTGCTCGGAGTGCTCGCGGTGGATCGCGACCACCTCGGCCGGGTCGCCCTCGGCGACGATGTGGCCCTGCTCGAGCAGGATCGCCCGATTGCAGAACTCGGTCACCCAGTTCATGTCGTGGGTGACGAGCACGATCCCCTTCGCCGCCCGGACCAGCTCCAGCACCCGGGCCTGCGACTTCGCCCGGAACACCTGGTCGCCGGTGGCCAGGACCTCGTCGAGGAGGAGGATGTCCGGGTCGATCGCGGTCGCGATCGAGAAGCCGAGGCGCGCCCGCATCCCCGTTGAATACGTCTTGATCGACGCGTCGATGAACTGGCCGAGGTCGGCGAACTCGATGATCGAATCGATCCGCCGCGCCATCTCGCGGTGGTCCATCCCCATGAACGCGCCGGCGAGGAGGATGTTGTCGCGGCCGGTCAGCTCGGCGTCGAACCCGGCCCCGAGCGTCAGGAGGCTCGAGATCTGGCCGCGGACGTCGATCTGGCCCTCGGACGGGGTGATGATTCCGGCCAGCGCCTGGAGGAGCGTCGACTTGCCCGCCCCGTTCGGCCCGATGATCGCGAGCGACTCGCCCTTGGTCAGCGTGAACGAGATGTTCCGCAGCGCCCAGAACGAGCTGGGACCATCGCGCCGCCGGAGGAGGTTGGCGAACGACTGGCGAACCGTGTTCTTGCGCGTCAGGCGCAGGCTGTAGCGAACGCCGAGGTCCCGGACCTCGATGACCGTCGGCGCCCCCGGCTGGACCGGCCCGGGGCTCACTCCCTCGACCATCAGAGCACCTTCGCGAAGGCCGGCTCGAGGCGCTTGAACAGGAGCGTGGCGAGGACGAGGAGGACGATCGAGCCGACGAGCCAGGCGGCGAGATGCCCCCAGAGCGGCATCGAGGGGGCGCCGGCCGGCGTCCCGTAGATGACGTTTCGATACGACTCGAAGAAGGTGTAGAACGGGTTGATCGCCATGACCTGGGCGATGACCGGGTTCGTCTCCTTGAGCTTCTCGATCGCCGCGGCCGAGTAGAGGCCCGGCGAGAGGTAGAACCAGAGCCGCAGCGCGTGGCGGCTGACGTTCGCGATGTCCCGGAAGAAGACGTTGATCCCGGCCACGACGAACGAGAAGGCGAGCGTGAAGACGAACTGGACGGCCGCGATCAGCGGGATGAAGACGAGCGTCGGGCTGATCCGATCCGAGTAGAAGAGAGCGAGCAGCCCGGCGAGCGGGATCATCCCGAAGGCGAAGTTCGCGACCCCGGCGAACGTCGTTGCGGTCGGCAGGATGATCTTCGGGAACTGGATCTGCTTGATCAGCCGTTCCTGGCCGACGACCGAGGTGATCGCGTCGTAGACGCTGCTCGTGAACCACTTCCAGGGCAGGATCGCGGCGAAGATGAAGAGCGGGTAGTCGGGTGTCGTGCGCTGGAAGATGACCGACACGAGGATGACGTAGACGACCATCTGGAGGAGCGGATCGAGGACCCACCAGATGTTGCCCAGGACGGTGTCCGAGCCCTTCTTCTTGAGGTCGGCCTGGACGAGGTAGCGGATCAGGCGGCGTCGCGACCACGCCTCGCGGATCGCCTCTCCGAGCAGGCCGATCGGGCCGGGCCGGATCGCCGTCGAGCGCAGGGAGGGAGGCGCCTCGCGGGCGATCTCCTCGCGGGTGATGTCCATGAGCCGGTGTACGGTAGCATGACCGGCTAGCATGGGTCCGTGACCCACGAACCCCGGCGCCGGGACGGCGCGCGCCGTCCCGTCTGCATGCTCGTCCACTCCTACTACGAGGAGGATCCCCGCGTCCGGCGCGAGGCCGAATCGCTCGTCGCCCGCGGGCGCCCGGTCGACGTCTACGCCCTCCGTCGCCCCGGCGACGGCCCCTCGGCCGAGATCGAGGGCGTCCGGCTCCACCGGATCGACGTCCAGCGCCACCAGGGGGCCGGGCTCGGGACGTATCTCGCCGAGTACCTCGCCTTCTTCGTCCGGGCCGGCTGGGCCGCGACGCGCGCCCACCGGCGGCGTCACTACGCGCTCCTCCAGGTCCACACCCTGCCCGACTTCCTCGTCTTCGCCGGCTTGCCCCTGCGCCTGGCGGGCGTCCCGCTCGTCCTCGACCTCCACGAGGCGATGCCCGAGTTCTTCCGGAGCCGGTTCCCGGGTGCCTCGAACCCGCTCGTCCACCAGCTCCTGCTCGTCCAAGAGCGGCTGGCGATCGCCGCCGCCGACGCTGTCGTCACCGTCAACGACGCCCTCGCCGACCGGCTCGTCGGGCGGGGCGTCGGGCGCGACAAGATCACGGTCGTCCTGAACAGCCCCTCGCTCGCGCGGTTCGACCCGTCCGCTCATCCGGCCCGCCCGTTCATGGCCGACAGTCACCTGCGGCTCGTCTATGCCGGCGCGCTCACGCCCACCTACGAGCTCGACGTCGTGCTCGATGCGCTCGCCCGGATCGACGCCCGCCGCCCGGAGCTCCAGGTCAGCCTCGACCTCTACGGGCGCGGCGACTCGGAGCCGGCCCTTCGCGCCCGGGCTGCCGGGCTCGGCGTCGCCGAGCGCGTCACGTTCCGCGGCCGGATCCCGATCGAGGAGGTCCCGGCGGCGATCGCGGCGGCCGACATCGGGCTCGCCCCGACCCGGCGCGACCGGTTCACCGACGTCAGCCTCTCGACGAAGACCTTCGAGTACGCCGCGATGGTCCGGCCGGTCGTCGCGACGCGCCTGCCGATGGTCGAGCGAACGTTCGCCGAGGGGACGGTCGCGACGTACCCGGCCGGGGACCCCGAGGCGATGGCCGACGCGATCCTCCGGCTCGTCGACCGCCCCGAGGAACGCGACGTCCGGGTCGCCCGGACACTCGAGCGGGTCCGCGAGCTTGCCTGGGACCGCGAGGTGGATCGCTACGCCGCGCTCATCGAGCGGCTCGCCGGGGACGGGCTATCCTCCCTGCCGTGAGCATTGATTCCCGCCGTGACCAGCACCTCGCGATCGTCGGGCTTGGCTACGTCGGCCTGCCGCTCGCGATCTCGTTCGAGGAGGCTGGCCTCGATGTCGCCGGTGTCGATGCCAAGGAAGAGCGGGTCGCCGAGCTCCGGGCCGGCCGCTCGCCGATCGACGGCATCTCCGACGATCGCCTCCGGGCCGCCCTCGCCCGTGGCCTCTCGATCGCCCACACTGACGAGGCCGATCTCGGGTCGGCCGATGTCATCTTCGTCTGCGTCCCGACCCCGATCACCCAATCGAAGGATCCGGACCTGGGGCCGGTCCTCTCGGCTGCCAGGCTCGTCGGCCGTCAGCTCCGGCCGGGCCAGCTGATCATCCTCCAGTCGACGACGTTTCCAGGCACGACGACCGGCCCGTTCCGGGCCGAGCTCGAGCGGTCGGGGCTCGTCGCGGGCCGTGACTTCGACCTCGCCTTCGCCCCCGAGCGGGTGAACCCGGGCGATCCGGCGAGCGCCCGGCGCGAGGTGCCCCGGCTCGTCGGCGGCGCGACGCCGGCCGCCACCGCCCGTGCCGCGGCGCTCCTGCGGCGGATCAACACGACCGTCGTCGAGATGAGCTCGCCCGACGCGGCCGAGCTCGCCAAGCTGCTCGAGAACGTCTTCCGGAACGTGAACATCGCGCTCGTCAACCAGCTCGCCCTCCTCTGCGAGCGGATGGGGCTCGACGTCTGGGAGGTGATCGACGGTGCGGCGACGAAGCCATTCGGCTTCATGGCCTTCCGGCC
>JAJYXX010000112.1 GCA_021801545.1 Chloroflexota bacterium
CGACACCGGGCGCCGACCGCGGGGTGAGCCGCGGGGTGAGCCGCGCGCCGAGCCGCGCGCCGAGCCGCGCGCCGAGCCGCGGATCGAGCCGCCGGCCCGCGAGGAGGTCTGATCGATGACCGATCACGAACACGACCGAACGCGCGGCCGGGGACCGGGGCGCCAGCCGGGACGGGCGCAGGGCCGGGAGCCGGGGCAGGGCCGCGACCCGGGGCGGGACCGCGACCCGGGGCGGGGCCGGGAGCCGGGGCGGCCCTCGGCGCGCGAGAACGACCATCGCCTCGAGGACCACGCGGCGATCGGACGCCTCACCGACGAACTCCTTCCGCCGCTGATCGCCAAGCTCGGTGCCACCGGCCTCGGCGAGATCGAAGTCCGTGAGGGCGACTGGAAGGTCCGCCTCCGCCGACCGGCGGACGCATCCGGCCCGCGGTACGACCGCCGGGCCTCGGATCGGCCGTCACGGGCGCAGCCGGGGCACGCCGGCCATGGCCACGCTCCGGCCGCCGTCGAACCTCATCGAGGAGCGCCGGCGGGGCGGGGCGTGGCGGCCGTCGGGCGGGGTCTCGAGCCGGTCGGTCCCGGCCATCTTGCTGACGTTGCCACCTCGCCGGCGGTCGGCTTCTTCCAGCCGCGGTCGGGGATGACGGCCGGGACGAAGGTCCGGGCCGGTGACACGATCGCGACGATCGACGTCCTCGGCGTGCCGCAGGACGTCGTCGCCCCGGTTGACGGGCTGATCGGGGCGAGCTTCGTCCAGCCCGGCGAGGCGGTCGAATATGGCCAGGAGCTGATCCGGATCGAGCTTCCGGCCAGCCCGGCCCCGGCCAGCCCGACCCCGGCCGCCGATCCAGCCTCCGTCGCCCCGGCCCCGGCCAGCCCGACCCCGGCCGCCGATCCAGCCTCCGTCGCCCCGGCCCCGGCCAGCCCGACCCCGGCCGCCGATCCAGCCTCCGCCACCCTCTCGGGGCGCGCCTGATGTTCCAGAAGGTCCTGATCGCCAACCGCGGCGAGATCGCTCTCCGAATCCTCCGCGCCTGTCGCCTCCTCGGCGTCCCCGCCGTCGTCGCCTACAGCGAGGCCGACCGCGACAGCCTCCCGGTCCAGCTCGCCGACGAGGCGATCTGCATCGGACCGGCCGACGCCCGCCGGAGCTATCTCTCGGCGCCGGCCCTGATCTCGGCCGCGATCGTCACCGGTTCTGACGCGATCCACCCGGGCTACGGGTTCCTCTCGGAGGACGAAGGCTTCGCCGATGCCGTCCGGGCGCACGGTCTGACGTTCATCGGGCCGCCCGCCCCGGTGCTCGAGCGGTTCGCCTCGAAGGAGGGAACCCGTCGCCTCCTCGGCAGCCACGGGCTGCCGACGATCCCAGGCTCGAACGGGATGCTCCGCGACGACGCCCACGCGCTCGAGGAAGCCGAGCGGATCGGCTACCCGGTGCTCGTCAAGCCGTCGGCCGGCGGGGGCGGCAAGGGGATGCGGATGGTCCGCTCCCCGCGCGAGCTCGAGTCGGCGCTCAAGGTCTGCCGGTCCGAGGCCCGCTCGGCCTTCGGCGACGACTCGCTCTACCTCGAGAAGTGGCTCGACACGAACCGCCACGTCGAGGTCCAGGTCGCCGTCGACCGCTACGGCCATGGCGTGCACCTGGGCGAGCGCGACTGCTCGGTCCAGCGCCGCCACCAGAAGATCATCGAGGAGGCGCCGACCCCGGCCCTCTCGCCGGCAGCCCGCGCCGACCTCTGCGAACGGGCGCTGCGGGCGGTCATCGCGGCCGGCTACGAGAACCTCGGCACGCTCGAGTTCCTCGTCGACGCGGACGGGAACTTTTACTTCATCGAGATCAACTGCCGGATCCAGGTGGAACACCCGGTGACCGAAATGCTGACCGGGATCGACATGATCGCCCTCCAGATCCGGATCGCCGCCGGCGAACCGCTCGGCTTCAGCCAGGCCGACGTCGTGGCGCGGGGGCACGCGATCGAGTTCCGGATCAACGCCGAGGACGCAGCCCACGACTTCCGACCCCAGGCGGGCGTCGTCGAGCGCTTCCTCGCCCCGGGCGGTCCGTGCGTCCGGATGGACACGCATCTCTACCCGGGCTACGAGATCCCGCCCTACTACGACTCGCTCCTCGGCAAGCTGATCGTCTGGGGCCCCGACCGCACGACCGCGATCGCCCGCGCCCGCGTCGCCCTCGACGAGCTGCTCATCGAGGGGGTCGTGACGAACGTGCCGATCCACCGTGCGCTCCTGCTCAACGAGCAGTTCCTCGCCGGGCGGTTCACGACGAACCTGATCGACCGCCTCGGCAGCGCCGCCTTCCTCGTGGCTGCGGCGAGTGGTGGTGAGGGCGGCGGTGGTGGCGGCGGTGCTGCCGCATCTCCGGTCGCACCGGGTTCGGCGGTCGAGGTGACCGGCTGATGCAGGCTGGCACGTTCTCGCCCGCCCGAGCCCGCCCGCTCGCCTCCGGCCCAGGCGTTCTGCCCAGCGCACCAAACCGGCCGATCTGCTCGCCCGCCCGAGCCCGCCCGCCCGCCTCCGGCCCAGGCGTTCTGCCCAGCGCACCAAACCGGCCGATCTGCTCGCCCGCCCGAGCCCGCCCGCCCGCCTCCGGCCCAGGCGTTCTGCCCAGCGCACCAAACCGGCCGATCTGCTCGCCCCGGAGACCTCACCGAGTCGGCCATGACGCGACCGGCGGCCGATTCGCCCGGTTTGTCCTGCTGTCCGCAACGCCCGCCACTACCCGGATCGCCTGCCCGGCGACCGGCGGCCGATTCGCCCGGTTTGTCCTGCTGTCCGCAACGCCCGCCACTACCCGACGCGCTCCGGCCCGCAGCATGCGCCCCGCCCAGCCGCCCAGACGCCCCGCCCAGCCGCCCTCGTGCCCCGCCCGGCCGGCGATCCAGTGCAAGGCTGCACGCAGCTCGCCGCATGCGAACCGGCGCACGCGGCACACTGGAGCCACCCACCGCATCGGGAGTCGTTCGTGACCGAAGCAACCCCGCCCGCCGGCCCCACGCCCGCCGGCCCCACGCCCGGCATCGTCCACACCAGCCGCGAGATCGAGACCCTTCTCCCGCATCGCTGGCCGTTCCTCCTCGTCGACCGGATCGTCGAGTACGACCCGGACGCGAAACGGATCGTCGGAGTCAAGGCCGTGACCGCGACCGAGTGGTTCTTCCAGGGCCACTTCCCGGGCCTGCCGATCATGCCGGGCGTGCTCCAGGTGGAGGCGCTGGCCCAGACGATGGGCATCTACGTCGCCAAGCAGCCCGGCTTCGGAGACCGGATCGGCCTCTTTGCGGGGATCGACGACTGCCGCTTCAAGCGCCTCGTCACGCCCGGCGATACGCTTCGGCTCGAGGTGACGATGGACAAGCTCGGCAGCCGCTTCGGTCGCGGCCGGGGCGTCGCGAGCGTCGACGGCGAGACGGCCTGCGAGGCGACGATCAGCTTCATCATCCCGGGCGAAGGGGTGCTCCGCTGATGGCCCGCACGGCCGGCGTGGCCCGCACGGCCCGCGTGGCCCGCGTGGCCGGCATGAAGATCGCCGTCGTCTCGGACGTGCACGGCAACGCCCTCGCGATCGAGGCCGTCCGGCGGGCCCTGAAGGCCATCAAGCCGGACGCGGTGATCGTCGCCGGCGACCACGCCTTCAACGGCCCGGACCCCGCCGCCGCGATCGACGCGATCCGCGAGCTGGAGGCAGCGGGCGCGCTCGTCGTCCAGGGCAACACGGACATCGCCGTCGCCGACTTCGACTACACGGCCGCCTTCCCCTGGCTCGCCGACAGTCTCCCCGACGCATTCCGGATCGCCGCCGAGTGGGCCCACGAGGCGATCGGCCCCGAGCGCCTCGACTGGCTCCGCCGCCTGCCGGCCGAGCGCCGACTGCGGGTCGACGAAACGCTCGTCCTGGGCTGCCACGCTTCGCCCGGGTCGCAGACGGCCGGGTTCGACCAGGCGCTCGACGCAACCGTCATCCTCGAGCGGGTCTCGCGCACCGACGCCCGGATTGTGGCCTGCGGTCACACCCACCTGCCGGAGGTCCGCGACCTCGGCTGGAAGATGATCGTGAACGCGGGCAGCGCCGGTTACGTCTTCGACGGCGACCCGACGGCCTCATGGGCACTGATCACGATCGACGGTGACGAGGTGAGCGCCGAGATCCGGCGGACCGAGTTCGACACGCTCGCGGTCTCGAACGCGCTCTCCGCCCGCGGGCTGCCGGGCGACGTCTACCGGGCGGCGACGGTGCGCACCGGGAAGCTGGTGCGATGAGCTCGACCTCGGCCGGCGGCCACGAGCTGGTCGGCAGCGGACGACGCCCCGCCGACCCGCGCCCCGCCGACCCGCATCGTCCCGCCGACCCGCCTCGCGTCGTCGTCACCGGGATGGGCGCCGTGACCGCTCTCGGGCAGGGCGTCCAACCCACCTGGGAG
>JAJYXX010000117.1 GCA_021801545.1 Chloroflexota bacterium
ATGATCCGCGGCCGGATCGGGGGTCAGCTTCCCCTCGTCTACCTGGCGGCCGTTCTCGGCGCCTGGGCAGGCGACGCGATCGCCACCCGGCTCGAGGTCGAGCTGCTCCTGATCGGTGACTACCATGTCCTCGGCGCCTCGGTCGTCGCCTGGCTCGGGATCGGGATCGGCGCCCTCGTCGGGGTGCTCGGCCCGCCGCGGCGGGCCGAATGAGCCTCCAGGACCGCCTGGCCAGGTTCCTGCGCGGGATCGGGATCGGCGCCCTCGTCGGGGCCGCCATCGCCGGCTCGCGGATCTGGCGCCGCCGGTGCTGCCGCCGACGCCGCTGACGAAGTCGGCCGGCACCGGGGTGGCGCGCGGTCCCGGCGACCGATCGGTCGCGGTTCGGGCGCCGTCGGGCCGCTCGCGCGGCCGAGCCTGCCGGTTTGGTACCGTTACCGGCGATGTCGATCCCCGCCGTCACCCCCGATCCGCGGATCAAGCCGCTGCCTGCGGCCGAGATCCGGCGCCGGTTCATCGAGTTCTTCGTCGAGCGTGGCCACATGTTCGTGCCGTCCGCCTCGCTCGTCCCGGCCGGTGACCAGACGCTCCTCTTCACGAACTCCGGGATGGTCCAGTTCAAGGAGGTTCTGACCGGCGCCGAGACCCGGAGCTATCGGCGGGCGGTCGACTACCAGCGCTGCCTGCGCGTGGCCGGCAAGCACAACGACTTCGAGGAGGTCGGCCGGACGCCGCGTCACCACACGCTCTTCGAGATGCTCGGTAACTGGAGCTTCGGGGATTACTTCAAGCGTGAAGCGATCCACTGGGCCTGGGAGTTCCTGACCGACGACCTCGGCATCCCGGCCGATCGCCTGGCCGCCACGACGTACACGTTCGACGACGTCGCCTGGTCGATCTGGCGCGACGAGATCGGTCTGCCGCCGGAGCGGATGGCGAAATGGGGCAACGTCGACGAGGGCGACGACAAGAACTTCTGGCGGATGGCCGAAACCGGCCCCTGCGGTCCGTGCAGCGAGATCCACTTCGATCGCGGCCCCCGGTTCAGCGAGGGACCCCACTGCATCCCGGATCACTCCGAGACATGCCCCCGCTGGCTCGAGGTCTGGAACCTCGTCTTCATGGAGTTCGACCAGCGGCCCGACGGGACGCGCCTGCCGCTGCCGTTCACGAGCGTCGATACCGGGATGGGCCTCGAACGGATTGCGAGCGTCGTCCAGGGCGTCCTCTCGAACTACGACACCGACCTGTTCGCCCCGATCCACGCCCGGATGCGCGAGCTGCTCGGCCACGACCCGGACGTCTTCGAGGCCGAGCGCTTCAGCTACCAGGTGATCGCCGATCACTCGCGGGCGGTGACGTTCCTGATCGCCGACGGCGTCCTGCCCTCGAACGAGGGGCGGGGCTACGTCCTGCGCAAGCTGCTCCGGCGTGCCGTCCGCCACGGGCGCCTGCTCGGCCGGCGTGAGCCGTTCATGGCCGAGACCGCGGCGGTCGTCATCGATACGATGGGTGAGGCGTACCCGCACCTCATCGAGCGCCGTGAGGAGATCCTGGCCGCGATCGGGCGCGAGGAGTCACAGTTCGCACGGACGCTCGATGGTGGCATGGTCCACCTCGAGGTGGCGCTGGCGCCCCTCACCTCCGCCGAGCGGGTCGTCGGACGGCGGCCGGAGGAGCTGCCCGGCGACGCCCCGGTACTCCCCGGCGAGGTCGCCTTCCGGCTCCACGACACGTACGGGTTCCCGATCGATCTGACGGTCGAGCTCGCCGCCGAGTACGGGGTGGCGGTCGATCGGGCCGGGTTCGATCGCGCTCTGGCCGAGCAGCGGGAACGGAGCCGGAGCGGGCGGAAGGCCGAGCTCGCCCGCCACGCGGAGCTCATCGGGCTCTACGAGTCGCTCCTGCGGCGGACCGGCGAGACGCGCTTCCTGGGCTACGAGACGACGAGCGCCGACGCCCGGATCGTGGCGATCGTGCGCGACGGGATCGAGTACGGCGAGATCGAGGCGGTCCCCGATGCCGAGCTGCGCGAACCGGCAGGGGTGGAGGTGGAGGTCGTCCTCGACCAGACGCCTTTCTACGCCGAGGGCGGCGGCCAGGTCGGCGATCAGGGCGTGCTGCGCGAGGAGGGCGGCCACGCGGCGCTCTTCACGGTCCTCGACACGCAGCGGCCGATCGGCGGGCTCATCGTCCACCGCGGCCGGCTGCACGGCCGGGTCAAGGTCGGTCAATACGTGAGCGCGGTCGTCGACGCCGAGCGACGAGCGCGCACGATGCGCAACCACACCGGCACGCACTTGCTTCACCGTGCCCTGCGCAACGTCGTCGGGGAGTCCGCCCGCCAGGCCGGCTCGCTCGTGATGCCGGACTACCTGCGCTTCGATTTCCCGTTCGATCGAGGGCTGACGAACGACGAGCTGCGGGCGATCGAGGCCGAGGTCCGGCGGGTCGTCCGCGAGGATCGCCCGGTGACGATCGCCTACCTGTCGATGGCCGAGGCGATCGCGGCCGGCGCGGACGCGTTCTTCGACGAGAAGTACGGCGAGACGGTCCGGGCGGTCCGGGTCCAGGACTACAGCTTCGAGCTGTGCGGCGGGACGCACTGCCGCGCCTCCGGCCAGGTCGGCAGCTTCGTCATCGTCGGGGAGCGGAGCATCGGCTCCGGGATGCGCCGGATCGAAGCGCTCACCGGGGACGGCGCCGATGCTGATCTGGCCGCCCGGCTCGCGATCCTCGAGCAGGTCGCCGCGCTCGTCGGGGCCCAGTCAGCCGAGGCCGTTCCGGAACGGGTGGCGTCGCTCCAGGCCGAGCTCAGGGAGCTGAAGCGTCGCCTGCGCTCCGGGGTCGGCGGCGCGCTGCCCAACCCGGCTGCGTTGGCGGTCGGCGCCCGCGAGGTGGCACCGGGCGTGCGGCTCGTCGCCTACGCCGGGCCGTATGAGTCGATCGAGGCGGTCAAGGCTGCCGCACGGGAGGTGCGTGACCGGCTCGGCTCGGGCGTCGTCGCCCTCGCGCTCGAAGCCGATGAACCGCAGATCTTCGTCACCGTGAGCGACGATCTCGTCGCCCGCGGCCTGGCTGCCGGGGCGCTCGTTCAGCGTGCCGTGCGCGAGATCGACGGACGCGGTGGTGGACGGCCGGAGATGGCCCAGGGCAAGGGAACCCGGCGCGACGGACTTGCCCGGGCGCTCGAGGCGGTCGCGGCCGGGATCCAGGCGATCGACCGGGCCCGGTCCGACGGGTCGGGCTAGATGGCGTTCTGGCGCCGGATCTGGCAGCGCGACGGCGAGGAGGTGCCGGCGGCATGCACGGCGCTCGACATCGGCACCGAGTTCGCGAAGGCGCTCGTGTTCGAGATCGACAGCCTGGGCCACGGCACCGTGCGCGGCGTCGGGCGGAAGCGACAGGGCCTCTCGCACATGCAGTCCGGGACGGTGGCTGACATCGCCGCGGTCGTCGACAATTGCTCGGTGGCGCTCCAGGAGGCCGAGGAGATGGCCGGCTTTCGCCCGACGCAGGTCGTCATCGGGATCGCCGGCGAGCTCGTCAAGGGCTTCACGACGACCCATGCCCAGGAGCGCCGGAAGCCGGACCAGCCGATCACCGAGGGGGAGCTCCAGCGGCTGATCGATGGCGTGCAGCGCGAGGCGCTCCGCGAGGCGGAACGGGCGATCACCTGGGAAACGGGTCTGCCGAACGTCGACGTCCGCCTCGTCCACGCCGCGGTGACGGGCGCCAGCATCGACGGCTACCCGCTCACGAACCCGGTCGGGTTCCAGGGTCGGCACGTCCGGATCAGCATCTTCAACGCCTTCGCGCCGCTCGTCCACCTCGGCGCGCTCCAGAGCGTCGCCAGCCAGCTCGACCTCGAGCTGCTCGAGATCGTCGCCGAGCCGTACGCGGTCGCCCGTGTCCTTGCCTCGGACGCGGTGCGCCAGGTGGGCGCGCTCTTCGTCGACGTCGGCGGGGGGACGACCGACATCGCCCTCGTCCGCTCGGGCGGGATCGAGGGGACGCGGATGTTCGCCCTCGGCGGCCGGGCGTTCACGAAATCGATCGCCGACCGTCTCGACCTTCCGTTCCCGCGGGCGGAGGCGCTGAAGATCGACTACGCGCGCGGTCTCGACGTCGTGGACCGGGAAACTGTGCGCCTGACCATCGCCGATGACGTTGCGGTCTGGGCAGCCGGGGTCGAACTCGTCCTCGAGGAGCTTGCCGGCGGCGATCTCCTGCCGGGTCGGATCTACCTGTGCGGCGGCGGGTCGCGCCTGCCCGAGATCCGCCAGGCGCTCGCGGCCGAGTCGTTCTGGCGCCGTCTGCCGTTCAGCCGCCCGTCCGAGGTGACGATCATGTCGCCGGACCAGGTGGAGGCGATCGAGGACGCGACGCAGCTGCTCGTCGACCAGCAGGACGTCACCCCACTCGGTCTCGCCTACCAGGCGA
>JAJYXX010000243.1 GCA_021801545.1 Chloroflexota bacterium
CGGCACGGCCCGGGCGGACGGCGGGAGGGGATCGCCGTCTGTCCGATCCCCGAGCGGCCTGAATGAGCTCAAGCACCGGGCCTCCGAGGGCCACCTGTTCCGACGTTCGATCCGATCAGCCCTGATCTTCTCGGCCTCTCCCATTCACAGTTGTGGCTGCCCTGCCAGCCATGCCCCAGGTGAGGTTCTCGCGTGCTGCATCTGACTCGCCGCCGCCTGCTCGCCCTCGCGGGTGTTGCTCCTGTCGCCCTCGCTGTCGGCCCCGTCTTCGGGTGGCTGCGGGCGGCGACGGGCGCCCTCCGGCCGCCGTCGGCGGGGACGACCGCCACTCGCTGTGCCGCCTGTGGTGCGACCGATCACACGATGCTCGACCCTGACTGCCCGGCCTCGCCGCGTGTCCGGCCGGAGGTGCGCGCATGACCGGCCGGGGTGTCCGCGCAACGGGCCCGGGAGGGCGGCGCTGATGCCGCTCACGCGACGACAGCTGCTCAAGGGCGCCGGCCTCGCGGCCGGAGCGGTCGCGACCGCGTCCGTCGTCGTCGAGGTCGCGAGCGCGGGGCGCGAGGACCCGCAGCGCTCGCTGCCGGTCGACCGCGTCGTCCGGACGACCTGCTCCCCGAACTGCACCGGGAGCTGCGGTCAGCTCGCCTTCGTGCGCGACGGCAAGATCGTCAAGATCCAGCAGGCGGCCGACTATCCGGACCGGGTCTACAACCCGCGCGGCTGCATGAAGGGGCTCTCCTACCACACGCTCGTCCACGGTCCGGACCGGATCATGACGCCCCTCGTCCGGACCGGCGAGCGAGGCTCGGGCGAGTTCCGCGCGGCGACCTGGGACGAGGTCCTCGACCGGATCGCGGACGAGCTCCGGCGGATCGGAGGGACGTATGGATGGGACAGCATCCACGTCTTCGGCCAGGTGCCCGGTTCCGGCTACATCCAGAAGGGGGCCAACTACCGGGCGAGCGCCCTCCTGGAAATGACCCACGGCACGAGCTTCGACTTCAACGGCGATCTCCCGATGGGGATGCCGATCACGTTCGGCGTCCAGAACGCGGAGCACGAAGCGAAGGACTGGGCGAACAGTCGGCTCCTCCTCCTCGTCGGTGCAAACCCGATCGAGACACGGATCCCGGACGCCCATTTCCTCTTCGACGCGGTCGAGAACGGTGCCCGGATCGTCGTCGTCGATCCGACGTTCTCCGGCACCGCGGCCAAGGCGGACGCCTGGTTCCAGATCCGGCCCGGGACCGACGCCGCGCTCGGACTGGCCCTCGTCCGGCAGATTCTCGAGGACGGCACGGCCGACCTCGAGTTCGTGCGCCGCTACACCGACGGCCCGCTCCTCGTCCGGGCGGACACCGGCAAGCGCCTCCGCGAAGCGGATCTCGACCCGGCCGGCTCCCCCGCCCGCTTCGTCGCCTGGGACACGAACACCGGTGCTCCGGTCATCATCGGTACGGACAAGCTCGGCCTGCCCGACGGTGTCTCCGCCGCTCTCGCGGGCACGTACCGGCTGACCCTCGCGAACGGGCGAACGGTCGAGGTGACGCCAGGCTTTGCCCTCGTGTGGGCCGAACTCGACCGCTGGACTCCCGAACGGGCCGGCGAGGTCACGGGGATCGAGCCCGACCGGATCGTCGCCCTCGCGCGGGCCTATGCCAGCGAGGCACCGGCCGCCATCCTCATGGGCGGGGGCGCCAACCACTGGTACCACGGCGATCTCACCGGCCGGGCGTTTGCCCTTCTGGCGACCGTGACCGGCAACATCGGTCGCTCCGGTGGCGGGTTCTCCGTCTATGTCGGGCAATACAAGGTCCGGGTGAAGGTGGCCCCCTGGTTCAACCCGGGCGGCAAGAAGGCACACATCGTGCCGAGCATCTACTTCGTGCGCGGTCGCACGGAGACGATGCATCCCGATGTCCCGTACCCGAAGAACGGGTTCCACGCCCTCGTCTGCACGTTCGCCAACTTGTTCATCCAGGCGATGGACGTGAACCGACTCCACCAGACCCTCGCCGGGCTGGACCTCATCGTCGTCGTCGACCACCAGATGACCGACACGGTGAGGTGGGCGGACATCGTCCTGCCCGCCGCGTCGTGGTACGAGAAGACCGACCTGACCGCGACGCCGCTCCACCCGTTCCTCCAGCTCCAGCAGCCCACGATCCCGCCCGTCGGCGAGTCGCGATCGGAGTTGTGGATCTGGCGCGAGATCGTCCGCCGGATCGCGCCAGATCTCGCCGCCCGGTACTTCGAGGTCACCGAGGACGAGGCGATCGAGATGATCCTGGCCGAGGGCGGCCCAGCCGAGGGGATCACCCTCGACCAGCTCAAGGCGGGACCGGTTCGCCTGAAGGTGCCCGATCCGGACATCCCGTTCCTCGACCAGATCGAGCGGCTCGAGCCGTTCCCGCCCCGTTCGCTGCCGGCGACGATCGAACAGACTGCCGCCTTCATCCCGACCCGCCGGATCGAGTTCTACAAGGAGGAGGATCGCTTCCTCGAGCTCGGCGAGCAGGTGCCGGTGCACAAAGAGCCGTACGACGACGGCGTCCACGATCCGGCCCGCTATCCGCTCGTGCTGCTCTCGCCGCACAGCAAGTGGCGGATCCACTCCTCGTACTCGAACAGCCCGTGGCTGGCCGAGATCCACGGCGGCCGGCCGACGGTCATGCTCCATCCCGACGATGCGAGCGCACGCGGGATCAGCGAGGGAGACGAGCTCGAGGTGTTCAACACGCGCGGCGCGGTCCGGGCCTGGGCCCACGTGGCCGACAGCGCACGGCCGGGGACGGCAACGTTGCCCGAAGGCTGGTGGTCACGCTACTTCGCCGCCGGCAAGGGCGTGAACGAGCTCACCTCGTCCGCTGTCAACCCCGTCCACGAGGTCCACTTCGTGCCGAACATGTGGTCCCCCTCGACCGGCTGGAAGGACTGCCGGTGCGAGGTCAGGCGAGTCGAGGAGGGCGCCCGTGCCTGAGCCTGTCCCACCGATCGAGACCCTCCCGGAGGCGTCGCGCGCCTACGGAGAGATCGGTCCACATTCCGATCAGCCCCGCTGGGGGATGGTCGTCGACCAGGAGCGCTGCGTCGGCTGCTGGTCGTGCGCGGTCATCTGCAAGTCGGAGAACGACGTTCCCCTCGGGATGTGGTGGAACCGGATCCTGAGCGAAGGCGAGGCGCTCGACACACCGACTGTGCTCGGCGGACGCCACGAGCTGCAGTGGCTACCCCTCGCCTGCCAGCACTGCGACAACGCGCCGTGCGTCAAGGTCTGCCCGGTCGGTGCGACCTACCACCGCGACGACGGCATCGTGATGATGGACAACGAGCGGTGTATCGGCTGCCGCTACTGCATGATTGCCTGCCCGTACGGCGTTCGCGTCTTCAACTGGGGCGCGCCGGCCCGCCCGACCGACTTCGACACCGGGATGGTCGCCGCCCGGCCGATCGGCACAGTGGAGAAGTGCACGTTCTGCGTCCACCGCATCACGGATGGCCAGGTGCCGTCATGCGTCTGGTCGTGCCCGGAAGGAGCGCGCGTCTTCGGCGACCTGAACGATCCGGACAGCCGGGTCTCCACCCTCATCCGCGACCGCGAGGGCGAGCGCCTCCTCGAGGATCGAGGCACGCAGCCCAAGGTGTACTACCTGGCGCCGCGACGGAGGCGGACCCTGTGAGCGCGGGTGCGATCTCCCAACCGGCCGGGGCCGGCGGGGCCGCACCGGCCCGCCGCCTGAACCGGCCGCTGCTCGCCTGGCTGGGCCTGCTCGTCGCCTTCGTCCTGGTCGGCCTCGCCGCGTGGGGCTACCAGATGCAGTACGGCCTGTCGGTCACGGCCCTCAACAACATCGTGATGTGGGGCCAGTACATCCTCTTCTTCATGTTCTTCGTCGGTCTCTCGGCCGGCGGTCTGATCGTCGCCTCGGCGGGTCGGCTGTTCGGTGTGACCCGCTTCAAGCCGATCGTTCGCCTGGCCGTTCTCGAGGCGACCGTCGCGATCATGCTGGCCGCCCTGTTCCTGCTCCCCGACATCGGACGCCCGGAGCGGATCTGGCACCTCTTCCGCTACCCGAACGTCACCTCGCCGATGATCTGGGACATCGCGATCGTGATGATCTACTTCACTCTCTCGGCGCTCTACACGTGGCTGTATACGCGGGCCGACCTGGCCCGGGCGGGCTCGCCGCTGGCGTTCGGGACGAGCGCCTCGGAATCCTCGGTCCGGCGTGACGAGCGGATCAAGGACGCCCTCGCCTGGGTCGCTCTTCCGGCCGCCGTGCTCCTGCATTCGATCACGGCCTGGATCTTCGGGCTCCAGATCTCGCGCGGCTTCTGGTACTCGGCGATCATGGCGCCGCTCTTCGTCTCGTCCGCCCTCGTCTCGGGCCTGGCCCTCGTCATCCTCCTCGC
>JAJYXX010000400.1 GCA_021801545.1 Chloroflexota bacterium
ACCCGGGCGAACTCGGCCGCGCTCCCGATCGGCTTGGTCTCGCCGTACCCGATTGCTCGGCCGTCCGCGTTCACCACCTGGAGATCCGGCTGGCCGACCTCGTGGAGCCGGAGCTCGCCGCGGATCCTGACCGCTCCGAAGCCAAGCTCGGCGGCCGCGGCGGTGAGGAAGGTCACGAGCCCGCGCGATCCTCACTCCTCGGATGCTCGAGCGCGTCGCGGACCGCCCGGGCGAGGGCATCGGCGGTGAACGGCTTGGGCAGATAGGCGATGTCGGGAGCGAGGCTGTCCGAGCGGCCGAGATGGCTCTCCGCGTAGCCGGACGTGTACAGGACGCGCAGGTCCGGTCGCTCGGCCGCCAACCGCGCGGCGAGCTCGGGACCACTGACGCGGGGCATGACGACGTCGGTCAGGAGCAGCTCGATCGGGCCCGGACGGGCGGCCGCCAGCCCGAGCGCCGTCTCGGCATCGGGCGCCTCGAGGACAATGTAGCCCCGCTCAGCCAGGACCCGGGCGGCGAAGCCGCGCACGGCCGCGTCGTCCTCGACGAGCAGGACCGTCTCGGAGCCGGCGTCGGCCAGGCCGGGCGCGGTCTCGGCGAGCGGCTCGGCCGCCGCCTCGACTCGGGGCAGGTAGATCTTGAAGCTCGTGCCCGCGCCGGGCTCGCTGTAGACCTCGATCGATCCGCCCGACTGCTTGACGAACCCGTACACGGTGGCCAGGCCGAGACCCGTTCCCTTGCCCGCAGGCTTGGTCGTGAAGAACGGCTCGAAGATGTGGGTCTGGGTGTCGGGGTCCATGCCGATCCCGGTATCGGAGACCGCGAGCAGAACGTGGGGACCGAGCGTGACCTCGGGGTGGCTGCGCGCGTACTCGGCGTCGAGCTCGACCGCGCCGATCTCGAGCGTGAGCCGGCCGCCGGCGGGCATCGCGTCGCGGGCGTTGATCGCGAGGTTGACGATCGCCTGCTCGAGCTGGCCGGGGTCGACCCGCACGGAGCCCCGGCCCGGCTCGGCCGAGGTGGCCAGCTCGATCGACTCGCCGAGCAGCCGGCGCAGGAGCGGGGCGATCCCGGTCACGACTGCGGCAGGGTCGACGACTCGCGGCTGGAGAACCTGGCGGCGGCTGAAAGCGAGCAGCCTGCGGGCCAGCTCGGCCGCCCGGTCGGCGGTGGCGATGACCTCGTCGAGATCGGCTCGGTTCTGCTCGTCGTCGGCCGGCAGGCCTTTGCGGACGAGTTCGGCGTAGCCGCGGATCGGGGTCAGCAGGTTGTTGAAGTCGTGGGCGATCCCGCCGGCGAGCTGACCGATCGCCTCCATCTTCTGGGCCTGGCGCAGCTGGGCCTCGAGGGCGCGCTCGCGGGTCACGTCGCGGTCGGCCTGGACGTAGCCGATCAGTCGCCCGTCAGCATCGCGGAGCGCCGAGACGACCTTCTCGACCTCGACCAGCGTCCCGTCGCGGCACCGATTGACGATCGAGCCGGCCCACGTCCGACCGGCCGCGATCGAGGCCCGGAGCGACGCCCAGAAATCCGCATCGTGGCGGCCGCTGCTGAGGACCGCGACGTTGCGACCCACGACCTCCTCGGGCGGGTAGCCGTAGAGCCGCTCGAACGATGGGTTGACGTACTGGATCGTGCCATCCGGCCCGGTCACCATGATCGTGTCGGACGCCTGCTCGACGGCCAGGGTCAGCCGGGCATGCTCCTCTTCGGTGGCGACCTGCTCGGTGATGTCCTGGACGGTGCCCACGATCCGGACGGGGTTGCCGGCTTTGTCGCGGATGACCTCGCCCTCCTCGTGGACGGTCCGCAGCGAACCGTCCGGCCCGATGATCCGGAAGACCACCACGAGCCGGGTGCTACCCTCGATCGTCGTCCGCACGGCCTCCTGCAGGGGGCCGTGGTCATCCGGGTGGACGAACCCGAAGAATGTGGCGGCGCGCCCGTCGAAGGTGCCGGGCTCGATCCCGTAGATCCGGCACGTCTCGTCGGACCAGTGGGACGTGTCCGTAGCCACGTCCCACTCCCAGCTGCCGAGGTGGGCGATCCGCTGGGCCTCGGCGAGGTTGCGCTCGCTCAGCCGGAGGCGCCCCCCGCTCTCCTGGGCTGCAGCCTCCGCTGCCGCACGCCGCTCGAGCATCTCGTTGAAGCGCTCGGCGAGCGCCGCGGTCTCGGCGAACCCGCCGACGTCGACCCTGTCGCCGGGGTCGCCCCGGGCTGCTTCGCCGGTGGCGTCCGCCAGGGCGCGAACCGGTCGGGTGAGCAGCCGGCCGGCCAGGCCCGCCGCGACGGCGGCGACGATCAGCGCGATCAGGGCGATCAGGGCGGCCAGAGTCAGCGACTGACGAACCGCGGCGAACGCCTCCGCCGTCGGAATCCCGGCAGCCACCTGCCAGTCGGCACCCGGAACGGGAACGTAGGCGTAGAGTCGCTCCACGCCATCCAGGCCGTTGACCTGCGCCGTGCCCTGGCCCCCAGCCAGGAAGAGCGGGCCGATCTCGGTGTCGCGGACGCTCTGCCCGATCCACCGGCTCGGATCGGGAACCCGCGCCAGGACCGTACCCATGCCATCGACCAGGGTGACGGTCTCGGTCGGCGAGGCAAACCGGTCGACGAGCGTCGATCCGAACGTGGCCAGGTCCACGGGCGCCGCGATGACGCCAGCCGGCCGGCCCACGCCGTCATGGACGGGAAGGCCAAGGACCACGACCCAGCGGCCGGTGATCCGCCCGAGCTGGACGTCGCCGATCGCGAAGGCATCGGTTTCGATGACCTGGCGGAACCAGGACCGGTCGGCCACCGAGACGGGATCGGCCGGCTGGGGCACGGCCGAGCAGATGACCCGGCCCGACCGATCGGCAACGAGAAGATTCGCATAGTCGGTGTGGTACGAGGCCTCGTGGCCCAGGACCGGGTCGCAACGGTCGGGGTCGAGGGCGACGACCAGGGGCCTCCCGGCGAGCGCCTGGAGGAAGCGACGCGACGCGACGATGAACCGCTCGGCGTTGGTCGCCACGTTTCGCGCCCGCTCGTGGAGCACCACTTCCGCTGTCCGCGTCTCGCTCGCCACGCGGTCGTAGCCCTGCCAGGCCACCAGGCCGACGAATGGCGCGGCGACCAGCAGCGCGCCCAGGACGGTGGCCGTGCTGATCGACAGGCGACGCCGCTTCAACGCGCGGTCATGCGCCGCCGCTCGCGCGACGCCCGGGCCATCCGAGGCGTCGCGGGTCGCGTCGCCGGGCCATGGTGCGCTGCGCTGCCCCTGCCGATCGCACTGGCTCAACGTCCCTCCACTTGGGTTCACGACTCATCGCGGCATCCCGCCATGCTCAGTACGAAAGAGAAGGGTGTGTGTGCGCAACGGCGCCGGCCATCGATCGATGGTACCGGGTCCGGCCGCCATCGAGTACCGAGCCGGCCGTCGTGGGGCGAACCCCGGACCTCGGATGTCGGCGGCCATCGACCGGTCCACGCCCGGGCTCTCGGCCGCCGTCGCCAGGAGTCAGCCCAGGAAGAGCGCCGCCAGTTCCGCGCCAGCGGCCGCTGCGCGGTCCGCTCCGGGCAACGCCGGGTTCCAGGTCGAGAAGGAGACGGCGGCAACCCGACCGGTGGCCGCGAGGTGCACGAGAGCGGCGCGCACGTCTTCGAGCGATGGGCCTCCGGGAACGGGGTAGTTGTGGGCAGGCATGTCCCGCGGATCGACGACATCGAGATCGACGTGGACGTGGAGCGGGCGGGCGGGCGGTTGCCAGGTGATCACCTCGGCCACTGACAGCACGGTCATCGCCGAGGCCGCCACCGCCTCGTCCTCGCCCGGATCCAGATCGCGCGCACCCACCAGGACAACCCGATGCTCGCCGAGCGGGGTCAGCCCCGCCCCCTCCACCACGGTCTGTTCACCCTTGCCCGCGATCATCGCGAGGGGCATCCCGCCGAGGAACCCCGACCTCGTCGTCTGCCAGGTGTGGAAGTCGCCGTGGGCATCGAACCAGATGAGCGTCGGGGCGACGCCCGCCCGCTGGAGGCCGGCCAGCACTCCGATCGCCGAGATGCAATCCCCGGCGAAGACCACCGGGTCCGTCTCGACGGCGACCCGCTCGGCCAGGTGGCGGTACAGGACGGCCATCCGTTGCTGCGGTGATCCCTCGGGCAGGGGCGGCGACAGCTCGACGCGGGGCTGCGGCGTGGCCAGTCCCGCCATCCGCTCGCCGATGAAGAAGGGGACCGCGATTACGCCCACGGGAAGTCCGGCATCACGACGACACCTGGCAGGCGATCGAGCACAGGCGGAAGGTGGAGCGGGAGACGGGTCTCGAACCCGCGACATTCAGCTTGGAAGGCTGACGCTCTGCCAACTGAGCTACTCCCGCCCGGGAATTGGCAGGTCCTCCGGACCGGCCTGAACAGCCT
>JAJYXX010000252.1 GCA_021801545.1 Chloroflexota bacterium
GGGTAGCCCAGGAGCCCCTGCACCTCGTCCGCCTCGTCGCGCTCCATGAGGGCGAGGATCTCCTCGCGGGTCGTCTCGGAGAGGTCGGCGACGAGGTCGGCGGCGTCGTCGGGGCTCATCTCCTCGAGGATGTCGGCGGCGCGCGAGGGCTCGAGGTCCTCGATCACCTCGACCTGGGTTTCCGGCTCCATCTCCTCGATCGCGTCGGCCGCGGCCTCGTCGTCGAGCGAGGCGAGGACGCCGGCCCGATCCTTCGGGGCGAGCTGGTCGATGATCGTCGCGAGGTCGGCCGGGTGGAGCTCGGCGAGGCCGGCGTGGGGGACTCGGAGCTTGATCGAGGCGATCGAGGTCTCGACCGGGTCGACGTCCTCCCAGTCGATGTAGCGCTCGGGGAGGGGCAGGTTCAGGTTCCGGGCGATCGTCCGGTACGGGCCCTCGATGCCGAGCCGGCGCAGGAGGCCGGCCGCGCCGACGTCGACCGCGACGAGCCGGAGCGAGCCTTCGATCTCGTCGAGCCGGAGGTCGTTCACCCGGACGACCTTGCGCCCGTCGATGTCGACGATCTGCTTGTCCATCAGGTCCGCGCGGAGGAGGATCTCGTTCGGGCGCTGGCGGAACTTCGCCATGTCGAGGGTCGTCGTGCGCAGCCGGGCGCCGGACGGATCGAGCGAGGCGACCGACGACCAGGGCAGGAAGATCTTGCGGTGGTCGGTGAGCACGACGAGGCCGGTCACCGGGGGGTATTGGCCGCCCACGGCGACGATCAGGTCGTCGACCTTGCCGATCGGCTCGTCGTTCCGGTCGCGAACAGGCCGGCCGATCACCTGGCTCAGGTAGAGCATCTGCCACCTCGGGGCGGTCCATCCTGCCCGGGGGTGGCACCCCGGCCCGCGGTGGGCCGGTCGCGATGCCGCCTAGAAGGCGGGACGGACCGTGTGCCTGGTCACGGCGCTCGGCGCGCCGGGGGTACTGGGTCCGGTCTCCACTGAGGGAGGGTTCCTCCGAAGCTGGTCTGGTCGGCGCCGTCGAGCGCGTACCGGGACGGAACACGTGCGTGCGGCGGGCCGAGGGCGAGTGTAGTCCCGGCTCGCCTCGGCTGGCAAGGGCGGGCGGCGCACGGGCACGGCGGCAGCGGGCCGGGGCACGGCGGCAGCGGGCCGGGGCACGGCGGCAGTGGGCCGGGGCACGGCGGGGCGCGTGAGCGTTCGGGGTCGACAATCCTCGTCAAAGCGCGGCCCCGGAACGCTATCCGCCTCGCGGTCCGCGGTCGCCAGCCGGCAGGGCTCGATCGGGGCGCACAACCCCGGCCAATCCTCGTCAATGTCCCCGGGTGGTGCGTTGTCGAGCTTCCGACGGCCGATCCGAGGTCATCGAACACCTGCGGACCGACCGCTGTGGGCCGAGCCTCTGCGTAGTGTTCCCCCACCGCGCTTTGACGAGGAAAGCGGCAGATGCGAAAAGCGGCAGATGCGGAAAGCGGCGGATGCGGAAAGCGGCGGATAAGCGAAGAAGGACAGCTCGGTGATCGTCCGATCGGGCTCGCGACCTCCCGGCCGGTGGATCCGACCGCGCCGGGCCAACACCCGGGTCACGGACGGATCCGGACGCGAGCGGGCGGCGGCGCAGCCACGGAGCGCGCGGGGCAGCGAGCGGGCGGCGGCGCAGCCACGGAGCGCGCCGGGCAGCGGCCCGGTACGTTCGATGGGCTGCCTCCGGTACCACGGAGTGGGCGGATTGGTGTGGTTCCGGTGCCACGATGTCGCCATGAGCACACGCGCAGATCGACGCCGCCCTGTTGCCCGGTTGCCCCAGCCGCCTCCGCCGTCGGGGGCCGTGCCGGTGGTTGCGCCGGCGGCCGTGCCCGGACGGTTGCCGTTCGGGCTTCCTCCGCTCGTGCTCGGCCTCCTCGTGCTCGTCGTCTATGGTGCGATCATCGCCACCTCCGGAGAGAGCCACGCCCGCTACGACCTGGTCAGCGTCCCGATCTTCGTCGCCGCCGCGCTGTTGCCGGCCGCGTCCGCGCTCGCGATCGGCGCCGGAGCCGTCGTCCTCGCCGCCTGGCCGGTGATCGTCGACCCCTCGCTGTTCGAACCCGCCCACGCGGCGGAGATCACGGTGATCCTGGGTGCCGCTTTCGTCCTCCGCGGCGCCGTCGAGCGGCGGACGCAGACCAAGCTCTCCCGCGCCGAGCACGACGCTCAGAGCGTCGCGCGGATGCGCACGGTGCTCGACATCGCCCAGCGGCTGACGCGGACGTTCGATCGGGCGGAGATCTTCCGCACGATCGTGACCGAGCTGAACCACGCCCTGCGGGCCGACGTGACGACGATCCGGATCCTCCGCGGCGACGACCTGGTCGTCGTCGCCTGGGCCGGGATCCCCGACGAGCTGGCGGCCAGGTTGCCGGTCTTCGGGCGCGACGACGCCTGGTTCGGGGAGATCGTCCGGAGCGGGCAGCCATGGGTGCGCGACAACGCCGGGCTCGAGCGCACCGGCGAGGACGGCCACGAGCGCTACGAGGGCGTCATCGACATCGGGGCCGACATCACCGTGCCGCTCGTTCACCACGGCACGGTGATCGGCGCGCTCTCGGCGGTCTCGTTCATGCCGCGCCACTGGACGGTCGAGGACAGCGACTACATCACCGCCGTCGCGACCCACGCCTCGATCGCGATCCACAACGCCGAGCTGTTCGAGCAGACCGAGGCCCGGGCCGCCCAGCTCGCGGTCCTCCAGGCTGCCTCCGCCCGGATGAACCGCGAGAACACGGTCGAATCGGTCGGCCGGGCGATCGTCGAGGAGACGCACCGGGTCCTCGACTATCACAACGCCCGGGTCTACCTGATCGAGCCGCCCGACGACGTCGTGCCGATCGCCTTCGAGGGGACGCTCGAAGGGCTCGAGACGGTCGAGTTCGACGTGCTGCGCACGAAGCTCGGGCGCGGCTTCACCGGCTGGGTGGCCGAACACGGCGAGCCACTCCTCCTGAACAACGCCCGGATCGACCCCCGGGGCGCGACGATCCCCGGCACCGATGACGTCGACGAGTCGCTGCTCGTCGTCCCGATCTGCTACGACGAGCAGGTGATCGGCGTCATCACCCTCTCGAAGCTCGGTCTCGACCAGTTCGCCGAGGACGACCTCCGGCTCCTGGCGATCCTCGCCGACCAGGCGGCGACGGCGCTCGAATCGGCCCGCCAGCTGGCCCACAGCCGCCGGCTCGCCGCCGAGCTCCGCCAGCTCCTCGACATGAGCGCCGAGCTCGCCCACAGCCTCGATCCCCGCCAGGTCGCGGAGGTCTTCGCCCGCCACCTCGCCCAGGCCGTGGGTGCCGTGGATTGCATCGTCAGCGCCTGGGATCGGGCGGGCGACCGGACGCTGACGCTCGGCAGCTACCCGGGCGCGGCGGGCGAGCAGTTCGAGCCGGCCTACCTGCTCTCCGGGTTCCCCGAGACGCGACGGGTCCTCGTCGAGCAGGCGCCGAGCATCATCGACATCGACGATCCGGACGCCGATCCGGACGAGGTCGCACTCCTGCGCCAGATCGGGCACCACTCGCTCGTCATGCTGTCGCTCGTCGCCAAGGGAGAGACGTTCGGTCTCGTCGAGATCCTGTGGGCCACCCACCTGACGCCCGGCATGGTCCGCCTGGAGCTCGTCCAGACGATGGCCAACGAGGCGGCGATGGCGCTCGAGAACGCCCATCTCTACCAGGAGGCCCGCCAGCTCGCCGACCGCGACCAGCTGACCGGCTTCTACAACCACCGCTACCTCCACGAGCGGCTTGGCGAGGAGACGATCCGGGCCCACCGGTCGCGCTCGCCGCTCAGCGTGCTGATGATCGACCTCGACGACTTCAAGCTCGTCAATGACACGTTCGGGCATCTCTTCGGCGACCGGGTCCTTGCCTGGGCCGCCGAGCTGATCCGCTCGACACTCCGGGGGTCGGACATTCCGGCCCGCTACGGGGGCGACGAGTTCGCGGTCATCCTGCCCGACACCGATGGTGCTGCGGCGCAGCACGCCGCCGACCGGATCCTCGAGGCCTGCCGCGAGCGTCCGTTCCAGGGCGAAGACCGCGGGCCGCTGCCGATCGGGCTCTCGATCGGGGTCGCGACGTTCCCGCGGGACGGCCGGACTGCGCACGAGCTGATCGCCGCCGCCGACCGGGCGCTCTACCGTGTCAAGGCCGCCGGCGGGCACGGGGCGGACGTCGTACGCGGTCCACGGCCGCCGGCACGGCCGGCGTTGATACCGGTGGTCGCCGGGCCGGCCGAGCGGGTCAGGCGCACGACCCACGACACCGACACCGCCGAATGCACCGCCGGCTGACCGCCGCAGAGGGCCGACTCGGCGCTGGGCGCCGCCGCGGGGCGGGGCGCCGCCGCGGGGCGGGGCGCCG
>JAJYXX010000334.1 GCA_021801545.1 Chloroflexota bacterium
ATGCTGATCCGGCCGCCGTCGAGGACCTGCAGGAACGTCCTGAAGCCCGAGCCCTGCGGCCCGAGCATGTTCGCGCCCGGGACGCGGGCCCCCTGGAAGACGAGCTCCCCGGTGGCAGAGGCGTGGAGGCCCAGTTTCTCCTCGAGTCGCCCGACGCTGAAGCCAGGCGTATCGGCCGGCACGATGAAGGCCGAGATCTCGGCGCTGCCGTCCGGCCGGACGCCGGTCCGGGCGGTGATGATGTACGTACCGGCCTGGCCGGCGTTCGTGATGAACCGCTTGCCGCCCTCGATCAGCCAGCTCCCGCCGTCGGGGCCGTCCTCGAAGGTCGCCGTTGTCCGCGTCCTGCCCGAGTCGCTGCCCGCGCCCGGCTCGGTCAGCCCGTAGGCCCCCAGCACCCGGCCGGACGCCATCGGGACGAGGAAGGCGGCCTTCTGCTTGGCCGTGCCGGCAAGGTGAAGTGGACCACAGCCGAGGCTCGTATGGGCAGCCATGATCAGCGCGAGCGAGCCCCAGACTTTGGCGATCTCCTCGACCGCGACCGCGTAGGCGAGCGTGTCGAGCCCCGCGCCCCCTTCGTCCTCGGGGATCGGGATGCCGAGCCAGCCCAGCTCGCCGAACCGGCGAACGATCTCGACCGGGAAACGCCTCGCGTGCTCGTGCTCGTCGACGACCGGCGCCACCTCGCGGGCCAGGAAATCGCGCACGGTGTCGCGGAGCAGCGCGTGCTCGAGCGGCAGGTCGAAGTTCACCCGGCCAGCCTACCACCCGGACCGGCGCCCTGGCACTCCCCTTGCGGGAGGCGTCGCCGTCTGCATCGTCGGCGCTCTGGTGCTAGCCTCTGGTGACCATGCGGGCCCCCGAGCGATCGTCCTCCAGCCGCCCCGCGCCTCCGGAGCCACCGACCACGGGCTCGAACGGCCGGCCGCTGAACGGCCATCTGCTGGGCGGCGAGCCATCGGACGGCCACCTGCCGGACGGTCACCTGCCGGACGGGCCCAGGGCCGGTGCCGGGCTCAACACCGAGCCCACCGGCCACGCCGCCAACGGATCCCTGCTCAAGCATCTGATCGTGACCGTCCTGCGCCGGGACGGACCTGCCTCACCCGACGAGCTCGCCGCCAGGCTCGGGGCGAGCCGCACCGGCATCCTCCAGCAGCCCCGAGCGCTCGAGGCGGCGGAGCTCGTCGCCCGCCAGTCGGTCCGCCACGGCGTGGGTCGGCCGCGGCACGTCTACGACGTGACCTCCGACGCCCAGGACCTCTTCCCGGCCAACTACGAGGGCCTCGTCTTCAGCCTCCTGAGCGCGATCCAGGCGGTCGGCGGCGAGCACCTGATCAGCGAGATCTTCGCCGCCCGCCGGCGCCAGCTGGCCGAGCGCGTCCGAGACCGGTTCGCCGAGCGCCTGCAACCCGGCGCCCAGCTCGCGGACCGGGTCCGCGAACTCGCCGTCCTCCAGGATGAGCAGGGCTATCTGTGCCGCGCCGAGCTCGACGAGGGAGACTCGACGATCCGCCTCCGCCAGCACAACTGCGCGATCTACCGCATCGCGGCTGGCCTGCCGGCTGCCTGCCAGGCGGAGCTCGAGCTGTTCCGCGACGTCCTCGGGGCGGACGTCGTCCGCGAGAGCCACATCGTCGCGGGCGATCGTTGCTGTTCGTACCGGATCAGCGAGCGGACCGGCACCTCGCCCGGACCCGGAGCTGCACCCGGGGCCTGAACTGCCGCGGGCCTGAGGTGCCCGGAGATCAGGCCTCCTCGCGCTCGACGGCCTCGCGCGGCGCCGGTTCGCGGGCCGCCAGCGGCACGTCCGAGACGTTCGGCACGAACGAGGCCGCGAGCGCGGTGGCGGCCGCCTGTTCCTGCTCCTCGAGCGAGAGGATGCCCAGGCGCCCGAGCGTCGCGAGCTCGTCGCGGATGTACGTCTTCAGCATCTCCGGGCCGTCGGTGTTGATCGTGAAGCGGACCTCGTTCCGGCGCAGCGTGTCGAAAATCCAGCGGAACTCCTCCCAGCCGGAGACGACGCCCGTGTTCAGGTTCGAGGTCGGGCAGATCTCGAGCACGATGCCCCGCTCACGGATCATCGTCATCGCCCGGGGGTCATAGGCGGCCTTCACCCCGTGGCCGATCCGGTCCGGTTCGAGCAGTTCGACGACGCGGGCGATCTCGTCGACCGGCCCGGCCTCCCCGGTGTGGACGGTGATCCCGAGACCGAACTGGCGAACCCGCCGGAAGAGGCGGCGGTAATCGGCGACGCGGAAGGTCGCCGATTCGGGACCGGCGATGTCGATCCCGACGATCCCCCGGTCGCGCCAGGCGATCGCCTTCTCGGCGATGATCTCGTTCAGCTCGTAGGGGAAGGCGCGGTCGAGGCAGAAGATGAGGCCCGGCTTGACCGGGTACTCGAGGGTCGCCCGGTCCATCCCCCGCGCGGCGGCGGCGATGATGTGGTCGAGATCCTGCTCGCCGCCCCGGTTGCGCTTCATCGGGTTGAAGCGCAACTCCATCGTCGTGATGTTGTTCTTGCGGTACGCGCCGCCGACGACCTCGTAGACGGCGCGCTCGACGGCCAGCGGCGAGGACTGGATCAGCTCGGTCCAGTGGAAGAGCTGGAGGTAGCCGTCGAAGCTCCGGGCGCGGCGATTCGAGACCGTGATCATGTCCCGGAACTCCCAGTAGTCCTTCGTCGGCAGCCGGATGCCCTGGGCGTGGGCGATCCCCCACATGATCGCCGGGGTCACTGCGCCGCCCAGGTGGCAGTGCAGCTCGGCGAGCGGCGTCTTGCGCGGGAGCTGGCGAGGCATGGAGGACAGGATAGCGGACGCCCTGCGCCGAGACGAGCACCAGGTCCGCGCCGGCGGGGGTCGACGAGGTCGGCCCGGGTTGGCCCGCCCTCAGCTCGCCTGGGGAATCACCCGACCCTCGGCATCGATCGTCGCCTCGCGGCGGATCCGCTTCAGCTCGGCGCCCGGGACCTGGTCGCGGGCGTGGTAGCTCGAGCGCACGAGAGGACCCGATTCGACGTGCCGGAAGCCGAGCGCGAGCGCCTCGGCCTTCATCTCGGCGAACTCGTCGGGGTGGTAGTAGCGGACGAGCGGCAGGTGCTGCGGCGTCGGCCGCAGGTACTGGCCGATCGTCAGGATGTCGCAGTCGACCGCCCGCAGGTCGCGGAAGGTTTGCGAGAGCTCCTCACGTCTCTCGCCCAGCCCGACCATGATCGAGCTCTTCGTGTGGACGGCGGCGCCGAGCTCGCGGGCATACGCCTTCGCCCGCTCGAGGACACCGAGCGAGCGGTCGTAGCGGGCCCGCCTGCGGACCGGCTTCTGGAGTCGCTCGACCGTCTCCACGTTGTGGTTGAGGATGTCCGGCCGCGCCTCCATGACCGTGCGGAGCGGTGCCGCCTGACCGTTGAAGTCGGGAATGAGGACCTCGACGCCCATCCCCGGGCACGCGTCGCGCAGATGGCGGATCGTATCGGCGAAGATCCGGGCGCCGCCGTCGGGCAGGTCGTCGCGGGCGACACTCGTCACGACGACGTGCTCGAGGCCGAGCGGCCTGACCGCCTCGGCGACGCGGCGGGGCTCGTCGTCATCGAACCAGGTGGGCCGGCCGGTCTTGATCGCGCAGAACCCGCAGGCCCGGGTACAGGTGTCGCCCAGGATCATGATCGTCGCGGTGCGCTGGTCCCAGCACTCGCCGATGTTCGGGCAGCGGGCCTCCTCGCAGACCGTGTTGAGCGTCAGGCCGCCGAGCAGGCGCTTGAGCTCGTGGTAGTTCTCGCCCGACGGCATCCGGGACTTGATCCAGGCCGGATGGCGGCGCAGCGGGAGCGAGCCGTCGGCCGCCGGTTCGCCGAGGGAGCCACCGCCGAGGGCGATCGTCGCGGGCAGAGCGGCCATGGCGGGATGGTGGTCGCCCCGGTCGGGCGGGGTGAAGATCGGCAGGTCGCGGGCCATCGGTCGAATCGGTCCAGTCGGTCGGTCTAGTAGATCGAGGTCTCGGGGCCGACCGCCTCGAGCCACGACCGGACGTCGCGCAGGAAAGCCGTGGCACCCGCGCCGTCGTTCGCCCGGTGATCGATCGCGAGGACCATGTTCATGATCGGCCGGATCGCGATCACGTCGCCGTCGGGCGTCTCGATCACGACCGGGCGCTTGCGGATCTCCTCCATCGTCATGATCGCGACCTCGGGGACGTTGATGATCGGCATCGTCATGTTCGAGCCGAGCCAGCCGGTGTTGTCGACGGTGAACGTGCCGCCGCCGAAGTCGTCGACGCGCAGCTTGTTCGCCCGGGCGCGGGCGGCCACGTCGGCGATCGCGTGGTTGAGCCCGTTGATCGAGAGCTTGTCGACATCGCGGACGACCGGCACGATCAGCCCGCCC